>NZ_JBNCLE010000008.1:398241-438942 GCF_049844495.1 Micromonospora sp. DT48 | reverse complement strand
AGGGCGGCTGCGTCCACTTCGCACGCCCCACCACCGCATCCTGCCAGGTCAGACCGCCAATGGCGGCTGCCGTACTAACCCGGTGGAACTTCGCTGCGTCTCATTTGAATTCCGAGGTCGAGCACTACCGCAACAATTACTGCGAGTAATGAAAACCCGCCCGCCAATGCCTTCTTCGTCCGAGTCAGGTTGTCGCATCACGCGCCTCTCGTAAGCAGTTCCCGTGCGCCTTGTCGACGCATCAGATGCGTTGGAAATCGATATCGAGCCGGGCGAGTCACTGTTCGACCCCGTAGGCGGTACCCGAGCGACCGTCAGGTGCACTAGCGTTTATCGTCGCCAGCGCGTACGCCGTCGCCGTCGATACGCCACCGGCCGACCCCGATCCGTCCAATCGGTTGGTTCTCGCGGGAACAGCCCCTCACCGGCTTCCGGTTGGGCAGGATCGTCCCCAACGAGGAGGTGCCGCCGTGGTGCAGGACACCCGCGCTCTCACCCTCACCTTCGAGGTGAGCGGCCTGCCACCGGTCAAAACCGAAGCATTGTCCATCTTCGCCGCCGGACATCGGCAGGCGACGAGGGTACGCGCCCTGCTCCAAGCCGCCTGCGCGGCCGCGCAGGAGACAGGCTGGACGCCGCTGTCCGGCCCGATCGAGGTCGACCTGACGTTGCGTTGTCCGCCCGGGCACCGTACTTCCGACGCCAGCACCCTGCTGGGCGGGGTGTGCGCGGTGCTCCAGGACAAGAAGCGGGTCTCCAGCATCGGCCTGGCCCACCTCGGCGTGCTGGTCGACGTCGCCCTCTACGGCGACGACAAGCAGATCCGCCGGTTGTCCTACCTGGAACAACCGGCCGAGGAGTTCTCGTACCAGGTACGCGTCGCCGCCGTACCGGACGGGGTTTGACCGACAGCAGCGGTGGGGTACCGCAGCCGCCGACGAAGGGAGCGCCGATGTCGGAGCCACATGTCACGCTGGAACCCCGTGACCCGGTGCAGGAGAAGCTGCGCGGGCCGCTGGAGGAGCAGCTGACCTCTGCCCTTCAGGCGGCGGCCGATCGAGTCCGCGACAGTTATTCCGGTGAGCCGGTGGAGCAGGTGTGCCAGCGGCTACTCGACGAGACACGCGCCGGGTTGCACCCCGACATCGCGGCCGGGTTCGAACCCGACATGGACGAGTTCTGCCGAGTGGCGGTCGCCATCGTGCGCGGCGAGACCACCTGATCGACGTCGCACCGGGCTGACCAGGCCGGGTCAGGGCCGGAGTGTGTGGCTCCGGCCCTGACCCGACGGGCGACGTCGTCGCCGACGGTGATCAGAAGTGGCGCAGCAGCCCGCACGCGTCCAGCTTGCGCTGCTGTTCCTCGCGCTCACCCTTGGTCAACAGCAGCGGACCGACGACCGAATAATCCTTTGATCGTCTGCATTCCAGTGACTGCCGTATCGGCATGTCGGGTCACTGGAATGCAGACGATCGTCGGGTCAGGTTCTGACCTCCTCTCCACTCGAACGGCGCGTCACCCACCCCAGCCGGTTGATCAAGAAGTTTGCGTCGTCCCGGGTCGCGAAAGCAGACGCAAACTTCTTGATCACCGGGACGAGGGGTGGGGACGGAAGAGGTCTTTGCTGAGCAGGTGTTCGCGGTGGTCCTGGGCCTCGGGGCGCAGGCGGCCGCCCCGGGTGAGCATCACCAGGCCGTGCAGCACGCTCCAACCCAGCTCGGCGAGGGTGTCGACGTCACGGCCGGCGGCCAGGGGTGTCAGCGCGGAGCGTAGTTCCCCGAAGGTGGCCGCCACCGTCTCGGGAACCTGCTCCGCGCCGAGGGTCAGCTCCGGCGTGTGAGAGAACATCGCGTCATAGACCTCGGGGTTCGCGTACGCGAAATCGAGGTAGGCGGCCATCACCGCCGGCCAGACCTCGGTCGGCCGGTCCACCGACGTCCGTGCGGCGGTCAGCGTGGCGGCCAGGTCGGCGAAGCCCCGGACCGCGACGGCGGCGACCACCGCCTCCCGGTCGGCGAAGCGCTGGTAGAGGGCACCGAGGTCGACGGCGGCCCGTTCGGCGAGCCGGCGGGTGGTCACCGCCGCCAGGCCCTCGGCCTCGGCCAGCTGCCAGGCGGTGGCCACGATCGCGTCGCCGTCCCGCCCGGTGTCTGGTTCGTCTGCTCCGGACACGTCGCCGATGCTAGCCCCACCTCACTCAGGGTCATCGCGTCGCGACGGATTGGCGACTGAAGGCGGATACCGGGTCAGCGGCGCAGGGTGAGGATGAGGTCGGCGACCAGGGCGGTCCAGCCCGTCTGGTGCCAGGCGCCCAGACCGGCACCGTTGTCGCCGTGGAAGTACTCCGGGAACGCGATCAGGTCACGCCAGTCCGGGTGGGTCTGGAACAACTGCGCCGCACCGTAGATCGGCCGACGGCCCCAGCCGTCGCGGGTGAACAGCGCGATCAACCGGGCCGACAGGTCGTCGGCGATCTCGTCGAGGGTCCGCTTCACCCCGGACCGGGTCGGATACTCCACCTGGAGGTCGTCGCCGAAGTACGCGGCGTAGTCCCGTAACGCGCTGATCAGCAGGAAATTCGTCGGCATCCAGATCGGACCACGCCAGTTCGAGTTGCCGCCGAACAGGCCGCTGGTCGACTCGGCCGGCTCGTAGCCGACGCAGAACTCCTGCCCGCCCAACGTCACCGCGAACGGCTTGTCCAGGTGGGCGCGGGACAGCGTACGCAGCCCGTACTCGGAGAGGAACTCGTCGGTGTCCAACATCCGGGCGAGCAGCCGGATCACCTGCTCCTGACCGCACATGGACAACAGCCGCTGCTGGCGTCCGTCCGGGCCGAGACGTCGTCCGCCGACCACCGAGGCGTACTCGGGCCGGTTGGTCAGGAACCACCGCAGGCGGGCGCCCAGCTCCGGCAGCCGCCGCAGGGTCCGCGCCGACAGTCGGGTCACTGCGGCCAGCGGCAGCAGACCCACCACCGAGCGCACCTTCAACGGCACCTTCGTGCCGTCGGCCAGCCGCAGCACGTCGTAGAAGAAGGCGTCCTCGTCGTCCCACAACCCCTGGTCGTACGCTGCCGCCGCGATGTAGGCGAAGTGCTCGAAGAACTTCGTCGCGGTGTCCACCCAGGTGCGGTCGTGTTCGGCCAGCACGATGGCGATGTCCAGCAGATTCAGCGCGTACATCGCCATCCAGCCGGTGCCGTCGGACTGCTCCAGCACCCCGGCGACCGGCAACGCGGCCGAGCGGTCGAAGGGGCCGACGTTGTCCAGCCCGAGGAACCCGCCCTCGAAGACGTTGTTGCCGCCGGTGTCCTTGCGGTTGACCCACCAGGTGAAGTTCATCAGCAGCTTGTGCATCACCCGGGCCAGGAAGTCGTGGTCCCGGCGGCCGTCGATCTCGAACACCTTCAACGCCGCCCAGGCGTGCACCGGCGGGTTGACGTCGCCGAAGGCCCACTCGTACGCCGGGATCTGCCCGTTGGGATGCAGGTACCACTCCCGCAGCAGGAGCAGCAACTGCTCCTTGGCGAAGCCGGGGTCGACCCGGGCGATGCTCACGCAGTGGAAGGCCAGGTCCCAGGCGGCGTACCACGGGTACTCCCACGGATCCGGCATGGAGATCACGTCGAAGCTGGTCATGTGCCACCAGTGGCTGTTGCGCCCGTGCCGACGACCGGCCGGCGGGGTCGAGCCGGGGTCGCCTTCCAGCCACCGCTTGACGTCGAAGTGGTAGAACTGCTTGCCCCACATCAGCCCGGCGATGGCCTGCCGGGCGATCAACGCCTCGTCGGCGCTGGCCTTGGCCGGGATGACCGTGTCGAAGAACCGGTTCGCCTCGGCGCGGCGGGCCCACACCACCGCGTCGAAGCCGTCGCCCAGGTCGGCGGGCGGCGGCTCGCCGCCGCCCGGCGGTGGGGCCGTACGGGTCAGCCGCAGCCGGATGCTCCGCTGCTCGCCGGGCGGCACGTCCAGCACGTAGTGCAGCGCTCCCTTGGTGCCCTCCCGGCGCGGGTTGACCGTCTCCGCGCCGTCGACCACGTGGTCGTTGATGCCGTCCTTCGGGTACGGGGTGCGACTCGGCAACCCCCACAGCCGCTCGGCGTTGGTGTCGTTGTCGCAGAGCAGCGGGGTCGGGTCGCCGTCGCCCTCCAGCACGATCTGGCCGAGCACCCAGTGTTCGCCGACCAGCCGCCGCCCGGACCCGACGATCCGGGGCACCCGGTCACCGCCGGGCAGCCCCCACGCCCAGGTGTTGCGGAACCACAGGTGCGGCAGCACGTGCAGCCGGTCGGCCTCGTCGCCACGGTTGGCCACGGTCACCACGACGCACATGTCGGTCGGCCCGGCCTTGGCGTAGTCGACGGTCACCGCCCAGTACCGGTCGTCGTCGAAGATGCCGGTGTCGACCAGCTCGTACTCGGTGTCGTCCCGGCCCCGCAGGCCGTTGACCGCGACCAGCTCGTCGTACGGGAAGGCGGCCTGCGGGTAGTGGTAACGCCACCGCATCCAGGAATGGGTCGGCGTGGAGTCCTCGTACCACCAGTACTCCTTGGCGTCCTCGCCGTGGTTGCCGCCGTCGCCACCGAGGCCGAACATCCGCTCCTTGATGATCGGATCGCGCCCGTTCCACAACGCCAGCGCGAAACAGAACGTCTGCCGGTCGTCGCACACGCCCGCCATACCGTCCTCGGACCACCGGTAGGCTCGGGACCGCGCGTGGTCGTGGGGGAAGTAGTCCCAGGCCGTGCCGTGCTCGCTGTAGTCCTCCCGTACCGTCCCCCAGGCCCGCTCGGACAGATAGGGACCCCATGCGCGCCAGTCCTGCTCACCGGCGTCGGCCTGGGCGAGCCGGAGCCGTTCGGCGTCGGGGGCCGGGGCGGAGGGCGAACCGTCACTGATCACCTGAACATCTTCGACGCCACCCGGGTACTTCACCACAGCGGCCATTGTCGTCGTGTCGTGTTACACCTCGCCGCGATGGAGGAAAGTTGATCGAGATTCGCTACGGTTCGCAGGTCTGCGGCGACCTGACCAGCGCCGCCGACCGCGAGTGGCTGGTGCCCGACGGCCTCGGCGGGTACGCCATGGGCACCGTCGGCGGCCTGCGCACCCGCCGCTACCACGGGCTGCTGGTGATCCCCGGGGAAACCCCGGCCGCCCGCAGGGTGGGACTGGTCAGCCTCGATCCGGCGGTGCTGCTGCCCTCCGGGGCCCGGGTACGCCTGGGCACGCACGAGTGGGCCTCCGGTGATGTGGATCCGCGTGGCTACGAGCTGCTGGAACGCTTCGACCTGACCGACGGGCTGCCCCGCTGGCGGTGGCGCGTCGGCAACGTGGTGATCGAACGGGAGCTGGCCATGCTGCCCGGCCGCTCCTGCGTGGCGGTGGTGCACCGGCTGATCAGCGGTGGGCCGGTGGAGCTGGAACTGGCCGCCGCCTGCACCTGGCGGGACGCGCACGGCGAGCGACGCGGCGACGGGCCACCGCTACGGATGGACCCGGTCGACGGCGGTGCGGTGATCGAGGGGGCGTACCGGCTGTCCGGGCCCGGCTGGTCGCCGCAGGGCCACTGGTGGCGGGGGGTGTACCACCGGGAGGAGGCCGAGCGTGGCCTGCACCCGCAGGAGGACCTGTGGTACGCGGGCCAGTTCCGCGACACCCTGCACCGCCGGGGCGACACGCTGTCGGTGCTGGCCTGGGCGCACGATCCGGCACCAGCGCCGCCACCGGCCGTCGAGGTGGTCGCGGCGGCCCGACGGCGCAACCGGGAGGTGGTGGCGGCGGCGAAGCCCACCGACGACGTGACGGCGACCCTGGCGTTGGCCGCCGACGCGTTCGTGGTGCGGACCAGGGGCAACCCGGTGGAGGTGGTGGCCGGTTATCCGTGGTTCGGCGCCTGGTCGCGGGACACGATGATCTCCTACGAGGGGCTGTTCCTGCGTACCGGCCGGGCTGACCTCGGCCGTGAGCTGCTGCGCGCGTACGCGGCGACGCTGTCGGAGGGGATGCTGGCCAACACCGCCGACACCGGGCGGGTCGAGTACAACACCGTCGACGGCACGTTGTGGTTCCTGCACGCGGTCAGCCGACACGTCACCGTCACCGGTGACACCGACCTCGGCGACGAGTTGCTGCCGGCGCTGCGCGCGGTGGTCGACGCCCACGTGGCCGGCACCCGGTACGGCATCGCCGTCGACCCGGCCGACGGACTGCTCACCTCCGGTGTGCCCGGTGCCGCACTGACCTGGATGGACGCCCGGGTGTACGGGGTGCCGGTCACCGCCCGCCACGGCAAGCCGGTCGAGGTCAACGCGCTCTGGGTCAACGGGGTGGCCGGGGTCGCCGAGTTGGCCGACCTGGCCGGGCAGGACGCCGACGGGCTGCACCGGCTGCACGAGCGGGCGGTCTGCGCGTTCCGGAGCCGGTTCCCCACCCCGGCGGGCTGGCTGTACGACGTGGTCGACGCGCCCGCGCCGACGTACCCGCTCGGTGGCGGTGCCCAGCACGACGACGACCTGCTGCGCCCCAACCAGCTGCTGGCCTGGTCGCTGCCGTTCGCGCCGATGGAACCGGATGCGCGGACGCTGGGCCGCATCGGCGACCGGCTGCTCACTCCGCTCGGCCCGCGCAGCCTCGCCCCCGACTGTCCCGGCTTCCTGGGTCGGCACCGGGGCGGACCGGCCGAGCGGGACACCGCGTACCACCAGGGCACGGTCTGGCCGTGGCTGATCGGCCCGTACGTCGACGCCAGCCGCCGGGCCGGGCTGCCGGTGGACGACGTGTTCACCGGTCTGGAGGCGCACCTGGGCGAGTACGGCCTCGGGTCGGTCAGCGAGACCGCCGACGGCACCGCCCCGCACACCGCCACCGGATGTCCGTTCCAGGCATGGTCGGTCGCGGAGCTGTTGCGCGTACGCCGGTAGCGCTTTACACCCCCGCAACGGCTACGTCTCCACCGGTTATCCAGCCGCGACCAGGATTGGTCCCGATCCAGCCGCAACGCGAACGCCGCCTGTCAGGGGCCTGCTGCGGGGTGCGCGGAGACAACTCAAAGGGGGCGCGTATGTCACCGAACGCCGTCGTCGTCGACATCAACCCCGCACGGTCGCAGCGGGTGTTGATGTTGTCCTGGGAGTACCCACCCGTCCTCGTCGGTGGTCTCGGCCGACACGTGCACGCGCTGTCGGTGGCGTTGGCCGCCGCCGGTCACCACGTCACCGTCGTCACCCGGCACGCCGACGGCGCACCGCTCGAGGAACACGTCGACGGCGTACGCGTCGTCCGCGCTCCCGAGGACCCGGTCACCTTCCCCCTGGCCACCGGTTCGCTGCTGGCCTGGACGATGGCGTTCAACCACACCCTCACCCGCGCCGCGCTGCACGCCGCCACCACCGGCGACTACGACGTCATCCACGCCCACGACTGGCTCGTCGCCCACACCGCCATCACCCTGCGCGACCACCTCGACCTGCCGCTGGTCACCACCATCCACGCCACCGAGGCCGGTCGGCACCAGGGCTGGCTGCCGGAGGAGATGAACCGCACCATCCACGGCGTCGAGCACTGGCTCAGCAACGCCTCACACCGGGTCATCGCCTGCTCCGGCTACATGCGCGACCAGGTCACCACCCTCTTCGGCACGCCGGAGCACCGCGTCGACGTGGTGCCCAACGGCGTCGACGACCGAGCCTGGCGGGCCCGGCCCCGCGCGGTCGCCTCGGCCCGCGCCCGCTTCGCCGGGGACGGCCCACTGGTCGGGTACGCCGGCCGTCTGGTCTACGAGAAGGGTGTCCAACACCTGGTCGACGCGGTGCCGACGTTGCGCGCACAGCATCCCGGGCTGCGGGTGCTGATCGCCGGAGACGGCCCCTTCCGGGGCGAGTTGGAGGACCGGACCCGTCAGCTCGGTCTCGCCGACACCGTGCGCTTCGCCGGCTTCCTCGACAACACCCAGTTGCCGGCGGTGCTCGGCGCGACCGACGCGACGGTGGTGCCGAGCCTCTACGAGCCCTTCGGCATGGTGGCGTTGGAGGCCGCAGCGGCCGGAGCACCGCTCGCCGTGGCCCGTACCGGCGGCCTGGCCGAGATCGTCGAGCCGGGCGTCACCGGCGTCACCTTCCCGCACAGCGACCCGTCGGCGCTGGCCGGAGCCGTCGGGCACCTCCTCGGTGACGAGGTCTTCGCCCGGCGGGTCGCCCGGCAGGCGCGCAGCATGGTCGGTCGACGGTACGGCTGGGCCACCATCGCCGCCCGTACCGCCGACACCTACGCCACGGCCCGCCGTGACCACGCCGCGTCACCGTCCCGGCGCGCCGCCGCCGAGATGCCCGTGCGCCGACAGACGATAGACATCCCGGACGGCAACCTCCTCACCGTCGGAGGGGCTGCCTCCTAATTGGACTCGCGGCATAGGTGGCCCCCGATCCGCTGGCTAGGGTGTAGGCCGGACGGCGGCGGATAGGGGGAGCATGCGAACGGTGATCGCCGGCCGGTACCGGCTGCTCGATCTGGTCGGGCGCGGCGGAATGGGTACGGTCTGGCGGGCCGAGGACGAGCTGCTGCACCGCCAGGTGGCGATCAAACAGGTGGTGTTGCCCACCTGGCTCGGCGGTGACGAGCTGGACCAGCTACGCGCCCGCACACTGCGTGAGGCGCGCACGGCGGCACGCCTCAACCACCCCAACGTGGTCCGCGTCTACGACGTGGTCTCCGAGTCCGACGCACCGTGGATCGTCATGGAGTACGTCCCGTCACGCACCCTCCAGGATCTCCTCGACACCGACGGGCCGCTGCCGCCGCAGCAGGCCGCCCGGATCGGCCTGGCGCTGCTGGACGCGCTGCGGGCGGCGCACGACGCCGGGGTGCTGCACCGCGACGTCAAGCCGGCGAACGTCCTCGTCGCCGACGACGGTCGGGTGCTGCTGACCGACTTCGGGCTGGCCGTCTTCGACGGTGCCGACCAGACGATGACCCGGCCCGGCACCATCCTGGGCTCGCCGCAGTACGTCGCGCCGGAACGGGTGGCCGAAGGGGTGTCCAGTGAACGGGCCGACCTCTGGTCGCTCGGTTCCACGCTGCACGCCGCCGTCGAGGGTCGCGCACCGTACGCCCGCAGCACCGCCATGGCGACGCTGAGCGCGCTGGCGTCCGCGCCACCGGACCCGGCACCGCACGCCGGGCCGCTGGCGGCGGTGCTGGCCGGGCTGCTGCGCCGCGACCCCGCGCACCGCATCGACCACCTGGAGACCCGCCGTCGGCTGCTGATCGCGGTCGGGCCCGAGCCGACCGAGGTGCCCGAGCGGGCAGGTGAGGACACCGCTCCGCTCCCCCCGACCGGCTCGTCCGCCGGATCGGTCGGCAGCGAGGCGAGCGGCCACCCGGGCGACCACGAGCGGACCCGGCCGCCCAGCGGGACCGGCCCGCAGCGAGGTGACGGCCCGCCGTCCGGGACCGGCCCGGTGCGGAGCGACGGACCGCCGCCGCCCGCCGCCGCCCGGGAGGCGACACCGGAGGCCGAGCACCGGCGACGGGTCGGGGCCCGGCCGTGGGCGTTGGCGGCGGTCGCCGTACTGGTCGCGATGGCCGCCGGGATGGGCACCGCGCTGACGGTGGTCGGCACCGGCCCGGACCAGCCCGGTTCGGAAGGGCAGAGCCCACCGGCGTACGACGTGGGCGGGCCGGGCCCCGGCGGCCCGCTCCCCCGCGACGGACGCCGTCCGCCCGGTCGGCACGTCCCCCCGCCGCTGCCCTGCGTACGCCCATGGGTGGACGGTGAGGCGCTGCGCACCGCACCGCCCCGGCCGGACGACGAGTTCCGGCCGCCCGCCGGATGGGTGTGGCACGCCAACACCGGGGGCTTCCGGGTGGCGTTGCCCGCCGACTGGCGGTACTTCCGGGACAACGACGTGGCGTGCTTCCAGGACCCGGCCACCGGTCGCGCGTTCACGGTCGCGGCCGGCACCTACGCCACCGCCGAGCCGACCGGGCGGCTGGCCGCCGTACGGGACCGGGAACTGGCACGCGGCACCCTCCCCGGCTACCAGGAGTTCCGCCTCGGCCGAGTCGGTGACGCCACCGAGTGGGAGTTCGGGTGGCTGACACCGCACGGCGATCGGCTGCACGCCACCCAGATCGTGTCGGACCCGCCGGACGACTCCTGGACGTTGAGCTGGATCACCCACGAGGAGGACTGGGCAGCGGCGGCGAGCGAGCTGGCGACGGTACGGCTCAGCTTCCGACCCGGCGGCTAGGGAGGTGTCGCGGGACGCCGTTAGTCTTCCAGGCGTGGAACCGGACCGCTACGACGACGCTGACCAGCTGAGAGTCTCCGACCGGGAACGGGAGGAGGTCGTGGAGTTGCTCGGCAGGGCGACGGCCGAGGGCCGGCTGACCCTGGACGAGTACACCGAGCGGGCCGGTGTCGCCCACGCCGCACAGACCCGGGGCGAACTGGCCCGGGTGACCCGGGACCTGCCGGACGCGCCGGCCCGACCGGCAACCGGCGCGCTGGTGCCCGCGCCGGAGAAACTCCTGGCCATCTTCGGCAACGAGGTGCGCAAGGGTGCCTGGCCGGCACCGGAGCGCATCGAGGCGCGGGCGGTCTTCGGCGACTGCCGGATCGAGCTGCACGAGGCCCGGCTGCCGGGGCGGGTGACCCGGATCGACGCGAACGCGATCTTCGGCAACGTGACGATCGTGGTGGCGGAGGGCACGGATGTCCGGCTCACCGGCAGTGCGGTCTTCGGCAGCAAGCAGTCCAAGCTGAGCGGCCCCGTCGCGCGGGGAGCTCCGGTGGTCGAGGTGCACTGCCGCGCGATCTTCGGCGACGTGACCGTCCGCGCGCCCCGCAAACGTCGGTGGTGACCCGACCCACCGACAGCCTCGGACGTCCAGGGCGTCCCATGGCCGACAGATCGTGCTGGCCGACCGTCACGCGCTGCCATACTCCCTGGTGATCGGCCCGGCCCGTCGGTCGACGCCGGTCACCGTCTGGAATGGACGCGGCAGGTGGTCCCCCTGCGGCGTCGCCGCGAACTACAGTGACGTAGTTTTGGCGCTCAAGATCCCTGGGGAGGGCGAGCCGAGATGATGGGACCGTCGCACGCGCTGTCCGGCGCGGCGGTATGGCTGAGTGGGTCTTGGGCGCTACAGCAGTTCTACGACTACGAGCAGTCGACGTTGGCGTTGGCCGTGGGCACCGCCGTCTGCGCCGGAGGGGCGCTGCTGCCCGACCTCGACCTGTCCGGCAAGGTCACCCGCAACAAGGGCGGCGCGACCGTGGCCCGCACCTTCGGCGTCTTCTCGCTGTTCGTCGCCGAGGTGGTGGAGAAGATCTCGCTCGGCGTGTACTACGCCACGAAGCTCAGCCGCGACCCGAAGCGCAACAACGGCCACCGGACGCTGACCCACACCATCCCGTTCACCGTGCTGGTGGGTTGGGGCACCACCTCGCTCTGCGCCCGCTACGGCAAGTGGGCGGTCATCGGCATCCTGTTCTTCATGATCGGGCTGGCCCTGCGTGGCCTGTTCGACGAGTGGGCCGAGCGGGCGGGCTGGCTCGTCGTCACCCTGGTCTCCGCCGGTGCCGCCGTGTTCACCGCCGCGAACCTGCCGGGCGACCGGGGCTATCCGATGATCGGCTTGGCGGTCGGCGTGGGCTGCTTCGTGCACATCCTCGGCGACATGATCACCCGAGCCGGCGTACCGATCCTCTGGCCGATCCCGATCAAACGCCGGATGTGGAAACCGATCAGCCTGCCCGACAAGATCGCCCTGCGGGCCGGCGGCAAAACCGAGGTCGTCGTGGTCCGCACCGCGTTGACCATCGTCTCGGTGCTGGCCGCAGTCGGGTTGGTCGCTCCCTCGGTGTTGCAGAAACTTAGTCTCGACCTGTGAGCGTCGAGGCCGTGCAGCCGGCGGTGGTGGCCGCCGACGCGGGTGTGCCACGGTTCTGGCAGCACCTCGGACTGCCCGGCCTCGCCGACGTCCACGTGCACTTCCTGCCGCCGAGGATGCGCCGTCGGGTGTGGGAGCACTTCGACTCCGCCGGCCCGCTGGTCGGGGTGCAGTGGCCGATCCGCTACCGGTGGAGCGACGAGGACCGCGTCGAGCACCTCCGGCGGCTGGGCGTTCGGGCGTTCAGCGCGCTGGCGTACGCCCACCTGCCCGGCATGGCCGAGCAGCTGAACCAGTGGACGCTGGACTTCGCGCGGCACACCCCCGGATGTCTGCCCTCGGCCACCTTCTTCCCGGAGCCGCAGGCAGCGCGCTACGTCGCCGCGGCTATCGAGGCCGGTGCCCGGGTGTTCAAGGTGCACCTCCAGGTAGGCGGTTTCGCACCCACCGACCCGGCCCTGGAGCAGGTGTGGGGTCTGCTCACCGAGGCCGACGTACCGGTGGTCGTGCACGCCGGGCACGCGCCGGTGGGCGCCGCGCACACCGGGCCGGAGCCGTTCGCCGCGCTGCTCGCCCGACACCCTCGGCTGCCCGCCATCGTCGCCCACATGGGCGCGCCGGACTACGCCGCCTTCCTGGATCTCGCCGAGCGCCACGAGCGGGTACGGCTGGACACCACCATGGTGTTCACCTCGTTCTTCGAGCACTTCGTGTCGTTCCCGGCCGAGGAGTTGCCCCGGCTAGGTGAGCTGGGGCTGGCCGGCAAGGTGCTGCTGGGCAGCGACTTCCCGAACATCCCCTACCCGTACGCCGACCAGTTGACCGGTCTGGCCCGGCTCGACCTGGGCGACGACTGGCTGCGGACGGTCTGCTGGCAGGCCGCCGCCGACCTGTTCGACCTGCCCGCACACTGAAAAGAGCCGCCCTGCCGGACCACCCGGCGGCGGGCGGCCCGCCCCCGGGCAGCCGCCGGGGTCAGACGCCGACGCGCTGTTCCGGGACGGAGAGGCCGTAGAGGGCCATCAGCTCGGGGGTGTCGACCCGGCTGCCGTCGGCCACCGCGTCGCAGGCGATGTCGACGATCTGGTCCTTGTGCGCCAGCAGGTAGGGCCGGGCACCCACGTCGGCGCTGGCCAGGGTGGCGATGCCCGGCCAGTGCCGACGGCCGAACAGCATCGGATAGCCGCGCAGCCCGTTGTAGGTGGCGCAGACCAGCACGTCGGGGAAGGGCAGCGCGGCGACCCGCCGCACCGCCGCTGCGGTGAGCCCCGGCATGTCCACCGGCACCACCACCGCCGCCTCGACCCGGTCGTCGTCGATCCCGGCGAGCCCGGCCCGGATGGACGAGCCGACGCCGGTGCCCCAGGCGCGGTTGACCACGACGGTGGCGCGACTCAGGTCAGCGGTCTCGCGGACCTGGTCGGCCGCGGCACCCAGGACGACCACGATCTGCCCGCAGCCCGCCTCCGTCAGCGTGTCGATCATCTGGTCGACCAGTGGCTTGCCACCCTGGTGCAGCAGGGCCTCCGGCCCGCCGATCCGACGGCCACCCCCCGCAGCGATGATCATTCCTGCGATCCGGTTCAGAGCTGCGCTCCCTCCAGCGTGGGAGCGGTCGGGGTGACTCCCGACCCTCCCGTCCTACGCACACCGTTTGCAACGACGGCGGTCGGAGGAGAGTGGCGGGGCAAATGGTCTAAATTGGGTATCTATCAGGCTATCGCCCGGCGACACCCCCCGTCACGTCACTCGACGGGCTCCTGCGTCGACACCCGCGACTCGCAGGTGATGCCGTGCCGGGCGAGGAAGTCCAGCCACCGTCGTACCGCCTCCCCGTCGGCGGCGGCCTGGTGCAGACCGGGCCCGATCCGCCCGGCCAACAGGTCCGCGACGCCAGCGGCCAACGTCACCGAGACCGTCCGGGGTGTCGCGTTCTCCCGACCGTCGCCCTGGATGTCCAGCCTGTACTCGCCGGACCAGCTGCCCCCGTCGGCGGTCGTCACCTCCAGCAGCACGTACATCACCACCCGGTCGTGATCGTCGCCGGTGGTCGGATACCGCTCGGCGAGTTCACCGGCCAGCCGGTCGATCTGCGCGTCGCTGCCGGTCTCCAGCGCGGCGAAGACCGTCTCCCAGGCGTCGCTCCACCCGTCGAGCCGGATCGTGCCCCGGATGAAGGTGTCCACCTTCCACGACGCCGGGAACCGGTACGTCGGGATGAACGGCACGCTGTCCCGGTTCGGGTACACCTCGAACCGCTCCCCGTCCAGGACCACCTCCCGGAGGTCACGGTAGGGCTGGGCGGCGGTCCGCTCCCGACCCTGCTCGACGTAACGCGCCGGGGCACGCAGCGCGGTCAGCACCCCGCGCGGGGCCCAGCTGAACCGGTACCGGAAGTCGTTGGGCACCGCCGGGAAACTGCCGCAGTACGAGGCGAAGCGAACGCTGACCGCACCGGCGTCGGCGGTCGCCCGTTCCGCCAGCTCCACCAGGTGATGGGCCAGCAGGTGATCGATGCCCGGGTCCAGCCCCGCCTCCGTCAACACAATCAGCCCGGCCCGCTCCGCCTCCCGGGCCAGCTCGGCCACCTCCGGCGTGACATAGCTCGAACTCGCGAAATGCGCCGCGCGATCCACGCAGACCCGCAGGACCGCCGGGTGTTCGGTGGCCGGGAGCATCGAGATCACCAGGTCACCCGCACCGACCTCGGCCGCGAGCGCGTCCGGGGTGTACGCCCGGGTGTCGGCGCGCCCGGCCAGGTCCAGCCGTTCGAGGCAGGCCACCGCCTTCGCCTCCGTACGCCCCCAGACCGTCGTCCGCTCCGCCAGGTCGCAGACGATCCGCAGACCGCTTCCGGTCGACAGCCCGGTGCCGAGCCAGTGCACCCGCCCCGTCGGCGGAATCGAGGTAGCCGTCACGATGTCCTCCCAAGTCCCTCGTGCAGCGCCGTCGAGGCCGCCACGAAACGGTCGTACGCGCGCTGCCAGACCGGTGACCCCTCGGCGAGCGCCAGCAGGTGTGGCAGCAGGTCGGCGGAGAACGCCGTGCTCGCCTCGCGCGGCAGCATCGACGGCAGATTGTCGATGGCGATCAGGTCCAGCGGCGACGCCGTGCCGCTGAACCGCCGTACCGGCTGCGCCCAGTCGGTGGGTCGGTCGTAGATCGGCAGCAGGTTGCACTCGGACGTCACGTCGCAGGTGACGTCGCTGATGACGGCCAGCCGACGAGACGGGTCGTCGAGGTCCTCGGGGCGTACGAACGGCGGTGCCGGCACCTGCGTGAGCACGGTGTTGACCAGGATGTCGTGGTCGAGCAGCGCAGCCCGATCGAGCTGACGGGTCTGCGCGATGTCCCAGGCGGTCACCGCCATCCCCGCCACCGACAGCGCCGCCACCGCGCCCTGACCACTACGGCCCAGGGCACCGATCACCAACGCCCGTACCGGGTCGCCGGCGCCCTTGCCCAGGGCCAGGTCCAGGTCGGCCCGGGAGGTCGCCCGCAACGGCGGCGTCAGGTCACCCCGCACGTGCAGGGCCGCCAACGCGGCACCGACGTACCCGGCCCAGTACCCGAAGGCCGCCACCCGCCGACCGGTGTCGTCGGTGAGGTACTCCAGGTCGAGCAGCGCCCCGCCGCCCTCGACGAAACGACGCAGCAGCGCCTCGCCACCCTGCTGTCCCTTGTAGGCGTGACCGAAGAAGACGTGCCGGTGACGCAGCGCCGAGGGCAGCGGGCCGGGCGCCTTCAACCCGACCACGATCTCGTCGGTCGGAGCCTCACCCCAGCTGTCCGCCGGTGCGATCCGCGCGCCCGCCGCCGCGTACTCGGCCGTCGGGAAGATCCGCTGCGGCGACTCCTCGACGGTGAGGGTGACGCCCGCGTCGACCAGCCGCCGCGCGTCGTCGGGTGTGATCACGGCACGCAGTTCCTGCGGACTGGCCTCGTTGCGCAACCGCAGCGCCAAGCCTCCCGGTGAGCCCTCGACCGACCGGAGCACGCGGCGGGGGCCCGCCTCCGCCGACCGCCTGGTCCCGGGGACCGCGCGGCGATGTTCAGCAGGGTTCATCTGGCGTTGCTCCTTCTGGTCGGCACACCGGGTGCGAGCCGTCATCCGCCGGACACCCGCTCGCACCCGCGCGGCGGGTGACAGGTGCGCGATCTCCCCACAGAGCCGCTACCCGGTCGCCGATGCGTGCTCACAAAATAGCCGGTGCCGGTGCGGCGGACAGTCCCGCACGAGTGGCCGGCTCAGGCCGCGTCGGCATAACACTCCACGATGGACAGATCCAGCGGGAACCGGACCGGGGTGTCCCCGAACAGCAGCGCGGTGGCTCGCCGACCGGCCCGGTCCACCGTCTCGGCGACCCACTCGGCCCGCTCCGCCCGACAGTGCACGATCACCTCGTCGTGCTGGAAGAAGACCAGTTCCGCCCCGGTGCCGGCCAACTCGCCACGAAGCACCGCGAGCAGCGTGGACGCCCACTCGGCCGCGCTGGCCTGGATGACGAAGTTGCGGGTGAACCGGCCCCGGGAACGCGCCGCCCGGGCCCGGAGCGACTGACCGTCACCGGCCGCGTCCGGGGCCACCGGGCCCTCCTCGTCGGCACCGAAACCCGCCGTACCCGGCGGGCAGGTCCGCCCGAGCCAGGACCGCACCAACCCACCCGTCTCGCCGGTACGCGCGGCGGCCTCGACATACCCGAAGGCCGTCGGATAGTTGCGCCGCAGCACCGCCAGGGCGGGCACCGCCGACCCGCCGGTCTGCCCGTACATCGCGCCGAGCAGCGCCAGCTTCGCCCGGCCCCGGTCACCGCCGAACGCGTCCCGGGCCAGCGCCGCGTAAAGGTCACCGGTCGCCCCGGCGGCGGCGAGCCGGGAGTCACCGGAGACGGCCGCCAGCACCCGAGGCTCCAACTGCCCGGCGTCCGCCACCACGAACCGCCACCCCGGGTCGGCCACCGCCGCCCGACGGATCACCTTCGGGATCTGCAACGCGCCGCCACCCCGGGTGGCCCACCGCCCCGACACCACACCGCCCGGGACGTACTCCGGCCGGAACCGTCCGTCGCGCACCCAGGCGTCCCGCCACGCCCGGCCGTGCGCCGTCCAGATCCGATACAGCTCCTTGTACTCCAGGACCAGTGGCACCGCCGGATGGTCGACACCGCGCAGCACCCAGGCCCGCGTGTTCGGCAACTCGATCCCGGCCCGCGCGAACGCCCTCAGCAGTTCGGCCGGGCTGTCCGCGTGCACCTGCCGGACCCCGAACGCCTCGGCGATCCGCCCGGCCAACTCCGCCAGCCGACGGGGCGGCCCGCCCACCGGAGACGGCTCACCGAGCAGGTCGGCGAGGACCGCGTCGTGCACGTCGGCCCGCCAGGGCAGCCCGGCCGCACCCATCTCGGCAGCGATCAGCGCGCCCGCCGACTCGGCCGCCACCAGCAGCCGGAACCGCCCCGGGTCGGCGGTCGCCGCGATACGGTCGAGCTGGTCGGCGTACACCCGGGTCAGCGCGGTGATGCCGGGGCCCGGCGGACCGGGCACGGCGTCGAAGAGCGCGACCTGACCGGTGCCGGGCGGAACGGCAGCCCGGGGTGGCGGATCCGGCGGCACCGGCGCACCGGTCAGCCGCGCCCACGCCGCCGCCAGCGCGCGGGGCTCACCCCACCGGCCGGCGTAGCCGAGCAGCAGCGCCTCGGTCAGCTCCACGTCGTGACACCGCCGCACCTCGACCCCGGCGCGCAACAGCGCCGGATAGAGCGACGCGCCGGACGCCCAGACCCAGCGCGGCTGGTCGGCGCGCTCCCGAGCCGCCACCGCAGCCGGCAGGTCGGCGACCACCTCGGGCCCGCCCAGCGGCGCGCCCGCCGGGTCGAGAGGTTGCAGCACTCCCCCGCCCTGCTCGTCGGACACCACCGCCACCAGCACGAACGCGATTCTGCCCGCGCCGTGCGACACACCGGCGTCGGCCCTTGCTGTCGTACCCGGGTGGCAGGCTCCGGGGCGTGGCGACTTTCGTTCTGATCCACGACGGCGGTGGCAGCGCCTGGGGCTGGCATCGGCTGGCCCCGGAGCTGACCGACCCGCACGGGGTCGGCTTCGGCGGTGCCCCACTCGAATGACCAGCCCGGATTCAGGTACCCGATGACAGACAAGACCGACTTCAAGAAGACCGTCGACGCCTACCAGGCACCACGGGGACGGTTCCGGATCGTCGACGTGCCCGACATGCGATACCTCATGATCGACGGTCACGGCGATCCCAACACCTCACCCGCCTTCACCGCGGCGGTCGAGGCGCTCTATCCGGTGGCGTACAAGCTCAAGTTCGCCAGCAAGCGCGACCTCGGGCGCGACTACGTCGTCCCGCCCCTGGAGGGCCTGTGGTGGGCCGACGACATGGCTGCCTTCACCACCTCGCGGGACAAGTCGCTGTGGAGTTGGACCCTGCTGCTCATGGTCCCCGACTGGATCGACCGGGCCATGGTCGACACCGCGGTCGAGCAGGCCGGTGCGAAGAACCGGCCAGCGCGCCTTGATGACATCCGGCTGGAGACCCTGTCCGAAGGACGGTGTGTGCAGACGCTGCACGTCGGCTCCTTCGACGACGAGGCAGCCGTGCTGGCCCACCTGCACGACGAGTTCATCCCGAACCACGGGTTGCGGATGACCGGGAAACACCACGAGATCTATCTGAGTGACTTCCGCCGGGTGGCCCCCGAGAAACGGCGCACCATCCTCAGACAGCCGGTCGTCGCCGACGCCCGGGTGCCCGACGCCGAGACTGCCGAATAGACGCCCCCCTCGTCGGCTGACCGACCGTCGCTGAAGTGTCGGGTCCCGGATCTACAGTGTCGCGGTGCGCAGCCAACTGGTCCGTGATGCCTACTCGTCCGTGTTCGCGCGGTACATCGCGCTCTCCGATGGTGGTTGGCAGGACCACCAGGACGACACGTCCCTCGTCCGGACCCATCTCGCCGGGTTGGACGGCAGGGTGCTCGACCTCGGCTGCGGCCCCGGCCACTGGAGCGGCTACCTGCATTCCCTCGGCGTCGACGTGACCGGCGTCGATCTGGTTCCCGAGTTCATCGACCACGCCCGGGCGAACGTCCCCGGGCCGGTCTTCCAACTCGGCTCGATGACCGAGCTCGACGTTCCCGATCACACGGCGGCGGGCATCCTCTCCTGGTACTCGACGATTCATCTTCCACCGCAGGAACTGGACGACGTGCTCACCGAGTTCCGCCGGATGCTGAAACCGTCCGGGCGGCTGGTGATCGGCTTCTTCGACAGCGACGACGAGGTGGCCGCGTTCGACCACAAGGTGCTCACCGCGTACCGCTGGCCGGTCGACGTGTTCTCCGCCCACCTGACCCGGGCCGGCTTCACCGAGCTTCAGCGCCTGCGCCACCAGTTCCCGGACACCCCGGACCGCAGGTACGCGGCCGTCGCGGCACGCGTCACCTGAACCCTGAACCCCACCGCACAGCGCCCGTGGCCGGGCTCCGATCAACTGCTCGGCTGCTGCCCCGGCCAGAAGGGCCACTCCTCGAACGAACGGCACCGTCCGTCGGCGGCGAAGCACATCACCCAGAGATCGCGGAACTCCTGGTCGACCGGGTCGCCGTAGCGGACCTCCTGGCGCGACACCGCGGTGTCCCCGTCGACCGCGACGATCTCCGTGGTCATCTGGAAGACCTCGTCGGGGCCGTCCCGATGCTCTTCCCACATCCGGGCGATGGCCGGCAGACCGACGACCGGCGTCCAGTACGGCCCCTGCTGGTAGCTCGCGTCCTCGGTGAAGAGTTCTGCCAGCGCCTGCGTGCCCGGCGTCCGCCAGGCCCGCTCGTAGCCGGCGATCCAGTCGGCGACCTGCGTCCTGTCCATGGGCACCACCTTGCCATCGGCGCGGCGTTCGATGGGGACGTCGCAGGCCCGCGTGGCGCGGTCAGGGGACGTTGCCCGTGGCGGGCTCGTCGGACCCGACGTCGGCGGCGTCGATGTACTCGGCGAGCCGGGCGGCACCGGTGAGCATGGCTCGGCCACGGGTGGTGAGTTGTTCCCGCCACTGGCGCAGCGACGCGACGAGCGGTTCGGTGCCACCGGCTTCGCGCAACCGACTCAGCACCCCGGCGATGTGGTCGAGCCGGTATCCGCCACGGCGCAGCAGGTGCGCGAGTTCGGCGTCGCGGACGTCGTCCGGTGAGTAGCGGCGGTAGCCGGTCGCCGGCTCCCGCGCCGGCTGCAGGATGCCAGCCCGTTCCCACTTGCGCAGGGTCGCCGGTCGTACGCCGAGGCGGTGGGCCAGCACGCTGATCGGCACGGCTCGCCGGCTCTGCGGTTGCCGCTGCGAGCCGGTGAGGACGGCGACCGCCGCCTCGACCGCGTCCAGGGTTTCTCGGTCGCGCTGGAGCAGGACGTGGCTGTCGTCGATCGTGCGCAGGGCGGCGTCGATGTCGCCCCGGTTGACGGCACGCATGATCTCGCCGCTGGCCGGGTAGCCGTGGCCCGCGATCAGTGCCAGGTAGGCGCTCAGCGCTCTGGCGTGCACCTCGGTGAACAGGCGGTAGCCGGTGGGGGTGCGCTGGGCCGCCGGCAGGACGCCGTCGCGCTCGTAGTTGCGCACGGCCTGCGCGGAGAGGCCGTGCCGGCGCGCGAGGTCGACTGGTCGGCGTACCCCCGGGTTGGAGGGTTTGGTGGCTTTCACCGCGCTCCGTTGCTCGAAAGTCTCAACCGGAGGTTCAACGATACGGTTAATGGAATGATCTCCCTTCTCGACCTGTTTGCCGTACCACCGGCGCTGCTCGCGCTCGGCGAGCCGACGCACGGCGAGTCCGCCTTCCTCCAGATCCGCAACGAGACCTTCATGTCGCTGGCCGAGCAGGGCTACCGGTCGATCGCGCTGGAGAGCGACCGGGCGGCGGCGCTGATCGCCAACGAGTTCGTCCAGGGCGACACCGCCGTCACCCTCGACCGGGCGCTCGCCGAGGGGTTCAGCCACGGGCTCGGTGCCGCCCCGGCCAACCGTGACCTGCTGCTGCGGATGCGCGAATGGAACGCGGGGCGACCGGCCGCCGAGCGCCTGACGTTCCACGGCTTCGACGCCCCGCTGGAGATCGAGGGTGCGCCCAGCCCTCGGCGCTACCTCAGGTGGGTCTGCGACTTCCTCGGCCTCGATCGATCAGCGGAGATCGACGGTCTGGTCGGGGACGAGGCCCGGTGGAGCGACACGGCAGCGATCTGGGAGCCCGGTAGGTCGATCGGTCGCTCGACCGACGCCCAGCGCCTCCGGGTGATCGCCGACGACCTGCTGACCGAGCTGTACCTGAACGCACCCCGACTGGCCGAGGGCTGGCCGACAGCGTTCGTGCACGCCATGTCCGCTGTCGCGGTGCTGCGCTACCACGCAGCGGCCGCCGCGCCGCTGCGGCAGGAAGAACGCTTCGCCCGCCTGGCCGGGGTCCGGGACGCGCTGATGGCCGAGAACCTGCTCGCGATCCGCTCGGCCGAGGCACACCGCGGACCCACGCTGGTCTTCGCGCACAACACTCACCTCCAGCGTCAATCGAGCACGATGACGATGGCCGGAACGGACGTCTCGTGGGCCGGTGCGGGCGCCATCGTCGCGTCGTTGCTCACCGACAGGTACGCGGTGGTCGTCGGCAGCCTCGGCGCATCCCCCGCGCTGGGCATCGAGGCCCCCGCCCGGTCGACCTACGAGGGCAGACTCCAGCAGGACACCACACTTCCGCGGTACGTCCGGGCAGCCGAGATAGCAGCGGCCGAGCGGAGAACGCACGACTACCGTTACTTCCCACTGGATCAGGCCACCATCGACCACGCCGACGCGGTGCTGCACATCCCGACCGGCGTCGATGCGGCAGTACTCGCCGACCGGATTCTCGCGCTGCCCGGCGTCGAGCAGGTCGTGGCGAGCGAGGAGAACGGGTCACCCGAGGGTGCCTGGGGCGACCGGTTCTTCTACGTCGGCCCCGACCGCCGCCAGCCGTTCGCCACCATCGTCGAGCACGACGTGCCCGGTTTCGACGACGCCTCCCAGCTCGACCGTCCCGGCGTCTTCCGCCTCAACCTGGACCTGGGCCGAACCGAGTTCGAGAACCTGTTCGGCTTCCCACCGAAGGCTTTCGAGGACCACCGGCACGAGTTCGACTTCGCCCGACTGGACACCTTCGTACCGCACCCGGGCTACGCGCTGTACGGCTTCGGCAGCATCGTCATGCCCGGCCCGCACATGCTGCCCGAGATCGATCGGCTCCTCACCATCGCCCACGCCCGAGCAGTGGACCGCCACGAACGCGCCGCGCGTCGGACCGCCGACCAGCAGAACCAAGACGTGCTCTGAGCCCGCCGAGCGTGGTCACGGCGGCCCGGTGGCGTCCGAGAAGCCACCGGCCGCCGCTGCGGGCGTACCGGGGCTACTTTCCCACCCCGGCGGTGAGGCCGGACTGCACCTGCCGCTGGAAGACGATGTAGACGATGAGCACCGGCAGCATCGCCATGGTCACCCCGGCGAACAGCCCCGACCAGTCGGAGCGGTAGCCCTGGTTGACCGACAGCTCGATCAGGCCCTGGGAGATGACCTGGTTCTTCGGTTCACCGGCCACCGACTGCATGAGCAGGGTCGGCAGGTACCACTGGTTCCACTGGCCGAGGACGTTGAAGATGCCGATGCTGATCAGGCCGGGTCTCGCCATCGGCAACATCACGCTGAAGAACAACCGGCTGTGCGACGCGCCGTCGACCATGCCCGCCTCGGCGATCGCGTTGGGCAGGGTACGGAAGAACGAGTGCATGAAGAAGACGGTGAACGACAGCGACCAGGCCACGTAGACCAGGATCAGCATGAAGTGGCTGTTCGGGCCGAGGAACGGCAGTACCACGCCGGTGTTGTAGACGCCCTTGAACAGCGGCACCGCAGCCAGGTAGATCGGCAGGGTCAGCCCGGACAGGAACATGTAGTAGATCAGCCGGTTGCCCCGGAACTCGTAGCGGGCGAGCACGTAGGCGGCCATCGAGCCGAGCAGCATGGTGAGGAAGACGCTGCCGGTCAGCACCAGGACGGTGTTGAGGAAGAACGACCCGATCTGCCCCTCGGTCCAGGCTCGGGCGAAGTTGTCCCACTGCAACCGCTCGGGGATCAGCGACAGCGGCTTGCGGATGACCTCGGCGTCGGTCTTGAGCGCCGACATCACCACCCACAGCAACGGGTAGACCACCATGATCGCCCAGACGGCGAGGAACAGGTGGGAGAAGCCGTTGAAGAACCGTGCCCCGGCGCGGCCTCCGCCGAGGGCGGCGCGCGATGCCGGCGTACGGGTCGGTGGTGGAGTCTGGTCGGGGCCGGCCAGGCCACCCGGGGTGTGGGTCACCGTGCTCATCGTCCAGGTCTCCTCAGTACTCGATCCGCTCACGACGGGTGATCCTCAGCTGGAGAGCGGCCAGCAGGATCGTGAAGATCGCCAACGCCACACCCATCGCGCAGGCGTAGCCGAACTGGCCCTTCTGGAAGGCGGTGAAGTTCAGCACCGACGCGAAGATCTCACTGGCGTGGTTCGGGCCACCCTGGCTCGGCGTCATGACGAACACCAGGGCGTACATGTCCAGGGCGATGAAGCCCAGGTAGACCCAGGCCACCGAGACGGTGTCCCGCAGCAGCGGCAGGGTGATCCGGAAGAACGTGTGGAAGCGGCCGGCTCCGTCCAGGATGGCCGCCTCGTAGACGTCCTTCGGGATGGACTGCATGGCCGCG
Source organism: Micromonospora sp. DT48 (assembly GCF_049844495.1). Lineage (NCBI taxonomy): Bacteria > Bacillati > Actinomycetota > Actinomycetes > Micromonosporales > Micromonosporaceae > Micromonospora > Micromonospora sp. DT48. The sequence continues at coordinate 415,275 of NZ_JBNCLE010000008.1, read as the reverse complement.
GAGAAGAGCACCATGTAGAAGCCCGCACCGCTCCAGACCGCGATCAGCAGCAGCCACCACAGCACCGCCGGTACGCCGAGGAAGGGCTCCGGGTCGTGCATGAAGGTGATCGGGTCGTCCTCGCCGACCAGCCCGATCTTCATCAGGATGCCGTTGATCAGGCCCTGGCCGTCGGCGCGGTAGATCTGTTGCCACATCACCGCGATGACGACCAGGGACAGCACCTGCGGGAAGAAGAAGATCACCTTGTAGAGACCGGAGCCGAACACGCCCCGGATACCGGCCTTGTCCTCGCGTCCGCCCACGTTGAGCAGGAACGCGAGGAACAGGGCCAGCGCGATGGTGAACAGCGGCACGGTGATCAGGAAGAAGACGTTGTGCCAGAACGCCTTCCTGATCAGCTCGTCGGAGAAGAGCCGGAGGTAGTTGTCCAGCCCGACGAACTGCTGCTTGTCGGAGTAGCCTCCCCAGTCGGTCAGCGAGTACCCGGCCGCCTGGAGGAAGGGCCACACCACGTAGAAGAGGTACAGCCCGACCGGCAGGGCCAGGAAACCCGTGACGAAACGTGCAACACCGTGCCGCATGGGACTCACTCTTTCGTTCGGATCAGGCGTCGCGGGTCTGCTTGGTGATCGACGAGTCCTTGGCGACCTTGTCGGCGGCGGCCTGCATCTTGTCGACGAACTGCGCGGCGGTCAACCGGCCGGCCATCAACTCGGCGGACAGGTTCTGGCTCTCCTTGTCCAGGTCGGCGTAGAAGTTCCAGAGCTTGATCGAGATCAGGTCCGAGCCCGCGTTCTTCATCAGCTCGTTGGCGCTGGCGAGGGCGGCGTCCTGGACGTTGTCGCCGGAGCCCTTGGTGGAGGCCAGCGACTTGGTCAGCTCGGCGAACTTCGCCGACCCGGCCTTGGAGAGCACCGCGCGCAGGAACTCCTTGGCGGCGGCCTTGTTCGGCGCCTTGGCCGGGACCACGATGCCCTCGCCGGCACCGGCGTAGACGTCGTTGGGCGCCTTGTCGGTGGCGCCCAGGCCCCAGTAGTCGGAGATCTTCATCTCGAAGCCCGGCGGGATGGTCGCCGCCATCTCGTTCTTCAGCCAGGTGCCCACCTGGATGAAGGCGGCCTTGCCGTCGAGCCAGGCCTGCTGCGACTGGGTGTGGTCGAGCTTGCCGGGCAGCAGCAGCTTGTCCTTGACCAGCTTCTCCCACGCCTCCAGCGCCGGCAGGATGCCCTCGGCACGCCAGGCGTTCTCCTTGAGGTTGTCGATGTCGATGACGGCCTGCTTGCCGGCGGACTTCCAGACCGTCGCCATCAGGGCCCAGCGCGGGTAGTAGCCGTGCACGGCGTCGTACACGTAGGGGGCCATGCCCTTGGCCTTGATCTTCGGGGCGAGGGCGAAGAAGTCGTCGAAGGTCTTCGGCGGCGTCCAGCCCTCCTTGCTGAACAGGGCGTCGTTGTACCAGTTGCCCCAGACCGTGTAGGCCACGTTGACCACGAAGAACTTGCCCTGGTAGGTGCCGTCGCCGACGGTGCCGGGCAACAGGCTGTCGGCGACGGTGCCCTCGCCGTCCCAGGCGGGGGCGGCGAGCAGGTCGTCCAGCGGCTCGATGGCGCCCTCGTTGACCAGGGTGCTGATGTCCATCATGTCGGCGCCGGAGTTCATGACGACGTCGCTGGGCTGCGTCGCCATCTTGGGCTGCTCTTCGGTCTTGATCTTCTGGGTGGAGCTCATGTTGACGGTGACGTTCGGGTACTTGGCGTTGAAGATCGCCTGGTCCTCCTTGGCCCAGGCGTCACCCAGCCCACCGTTGAAGATGACCACCTTCACGGAGCTGCCGTCCTGCACGCCGAAGGGGTTGTCGTCGCTCTTCTCCCCGGCGTTGTCGTTGTTCTGGCTCGGCGTGCTGCCGGCGCAGGCGCTGAGCAGACCGGCAGCCGGGGTCACCAGGAGGCCCGCGGCCGCCGCGCGGCGCAGCAGGGTCCGGCGGTCGAGATCGGGGGTAACGGACATCGTGTGACTCTCCTTGTGATGTCGGGGTCAGGCGGTTCGCCGGAGACGTCCGGCGTACCGCGACTCGAGGGCGAGGTTGTGCTCGTCCCCACCGGGGACGTTGGCGGAGAGGTAGACAGGGGGTACCTCTCCGGCCAGGTGGAACCGTCGGACGACCTCCGCGGTCAGCAGCTGCGCCAACAGCGCCGAGGTGACCGAGGAGACCGCACAGACCGCGCCGCCGCCCTCGAGCGGCAGCAGTGCGTCGCCGTACGGCGCGCCGTTGTCCAGCACGACGTCGGCGAGATCGACGAGCCGCCGACCGGAGGGGTGCCGGGGCGCCACCCGTCCGGTGTGCTCGACCGAGGTGACCGCGATCAACGGGTGACCGCGCTCGATGGCCAGCAGGGCCAGTTCGACCACCGATCCGTTGATCCCGGACTGGGACGCCACCACGAAGACGTCCTGCGGCTGGGGAGCGGCGATCGCGTAGAGCTGATGCGCGACGGCCGGGTCGCGTTCCAGCTTGGGGTCGGCGAGCACCTGACGCGATGCCCCGCCGTGCAACACCAGGTCGGGTAGGGAGATCCGGTTGGTGGGCACCAGCCCACCGGCGCGGGCGACCAACTCGGCGGCGAAGACCTCCGAGTGCCCGGCACCGAACGCCTGGAGCACCCCGCCGTCACGCAGGCTGGCGGCGATCAGGTCGGCGGCCCGCCCCAGCGGTTCGGTTCCCCGCTCGACCAGTCGGTCGAGCAGTGGCCGGACCGCGTCCGCGTACCCCTGGGCGCTGATCATGCGTTGGCCTCCCGCGCGGCCTTGTGCCCGTCGACGGCCTGGGCGGTACGCCGGAAGGCCGCGTGGGCGCGGTCGTGGGTGCGTTGGGCGACGGCGATGTAGAGCAGGTCGAGGACGACCAGCTGGGGGTGCCGGGCGGACAGCGCGTCCGGCCGGAAGGTGGTGGCCTGGCTGGCGGTGAGCAGCACGATGTCGGCCAGTTCGGCCAACGGGGAGCGGCGGAACCCGGTCAGCGCGATGGTGGTGGCGCCCCGGCTACCGCCCTCGGCGAGCATCTCGATGGCCTCGCGGGTCTGCCCGCTGTGCGAGATGCCCAAGGCCACGTCGCCGGGGTGCAGCAGCGCGGCGGCGGCCAGTCCTGAGTGCACGTCGTTCCAGGCCCACGCGGCCACGCCGATGCGATGCAGGCTGAACTGCATCTCCTCGCCGACCAGCGCGCTTCCGCTGGCACCGAAGATGTTCACCCGTTCGGCCCCGGCGATCGCCACCGCGGCCCGCTCCACCTCGGCCAGGTCGAGCAGCGCGGCGGTGTCGTGCATGGCCCGGGTGTCGGCCGCGATGATCTGCTCCAGGACTCGTTCCAGCGGATCGTTGGGCTGGATCTCGCGTCCGATGTCGACCGTCCAACCGGCCGATCGGGCCCGGCCGGTCTCGGCGGCGATGCCCAGTCGCAGGTCGGCGTAGCCGTCGAAGCCCATCGCCCGGCAGAACCGGGTGACCGTGGCCGGCGAGGTGCCGCTGCGCTCGGCCAGTTCCACGATGGTGGCACGGGCCGCCGCCTCCGGATCGCTGAGCACATGCTCGGCGACCCGGCGCAGCGCGCCGGTCAGTTCGGCGGCACCGGTGCGGACCCGGGCCAGTGTCCCGTCGGAGGCGACGCCGAGGGCACCTCGCCGGTCGATCCCGTCGGCGTCGGTCGCCGCGGCGACCGCGGCGATGTCCGACTGGTGATCAACCATGAGATGCCTTTCCGAAAAGACTGTTAACTGTTAGTGGTAAAAGTTCTTACTAAAGCCCCCTCGATGTCAAGACCGTGGGCGAAGTTTTCAAACTGTTACCTGGCACACAACCCCACCCCGCCCCGTCAGACCCGGGTTGATCAAGAAGTTTTCGTCGTAGTTGATCTCCCTGACGACGAAAACTTCTTGATCAACCATCCGTGCCTCGGTCCGACCCGCTGCGGTCCTGGCCTACGCTCGGAGGATGCGCCGCCTGGCCCGCCTCGCCGCCCGGACGCCGCCGGATCGGGAGCGCTACCTCGACCTACTCCGGGCGCTGGCCATCATCCTGGTGGTCCTCGGGCACTGGGCGATAGCGGCAGTCGAGTACGACGACAACGGCCGACCGGACGGGCACTCGGCACTGACCACCATCCCCTGGGCCTACCCGCTGACCTGGGCGGTCCAGGTCATGCCCGTCTTCTTCCTGGTCGGCGGGTACGCCAACGCCGCCTCGCTGGCCGCCCACCGACGCCGGGGCGGTGACGCGATCGGATGGCTGCTCGGCCGCAGCGCTCGCCTGCTGCGCCCGACCAGTGCCCTGGTGCTGGTGCTCGCCGGAGGCGCGCTGGTCGCCCGGCTGGCCGGCGCGCAGCCGGACGAGGTCCGCCCGATCGTCTGGTTCGCCACCATCCCGCTGTGGTTCCTCGCCGCCTACCTCGCCGTCCTGCCGCTGACCCCGGTCATGTACGCGCTGCACCGCCGCCTCGGGCTGCTGGTGCCACTGGCGTTGACCCTGCTGGTCGCCGCCGGAGACCTGGGCCGCGCGCTCGGGCCCGCCGGGTTGGCCCTGCCCAACTACCTGCTGGGTTGGCTCGCCGTCCACCAGGTCGGCTTCGCCTGGTACGACGCCCACCGGGGCCACTGCCACCCGGCCGGCCGACCCGCCACCGAGGTGTCGCGCACCGACGACGGCCACGCAGCCGTCGACGGCGATCCAGCACCGAACGACACCGGCCCGGCAACCGGCGTACGCACCCGGTGCCTGCCGATGTCCCGTCGCGCCGCGAGCCTCATGCTCCTCGGCGGTCTCGCCGTGGCGGCGCTGCTCACCGGCCCCGGCCCGTACCCGGTGAGCATGATCAATCTCCCTGGTCAGCGGCTGGCGAACGCCGCCCCGCCCAGCGTGGCCCTGCTCGCGGTCGCCACCGCCCAGCTCGGGCTCATCCTGCTGCTGCGGGAACCGGCACACCGGTGGCTACGCCGCTCCCGCCCCTGGCAGCTGGTGATCGGCGTCAACTCGGTCGTGCTGACGGTCTTCCTGTGGCACCTGAGCGCGGCCGTACTGCTGGTCGGCGCGTTGCACGGGCTCGGTCTGCTCCCCACCCCACAGGCCGGTACGGCCGCCTGGCTGGCCTGGCGCCTGCCCTGGGTGCTGATGTTGGCGGTGGTGCTGGCCGTGCTGGTCGCCATCTTCGGTCCGATCGAGGCGTCCACCAGCCGTCCCCGGCACCTCAGGTCACCGACCGGACGGGCGGGTGTTCGCGCCGTGCTCACCGTCGCCGGGTTCGCCGCCGTCGGGTACGCCCTGGTGGTCAACGCCACGACGGCCAAGACCGCACCCGAGCCGCTCGGCTGGCCGGTGCCCGCGCTGGTGGCGTACCTGGCCGGGGCGGGCACGCTACGCCTGCTCAGAGCCGGGTGGGGCAGCCGAGGGTGACCCCTCCGTGACCGTCGGGGCGGGTGGTCAGGCGGGGACGGTGCTGCGGATCGCCTCGGCGAAGACCTCGGAGCGGTGTTCGAAGTTGCGGAAGCGGCCGTAGCTGGGGGCGGCCGGGGAAAGGAGGACCACGCCACCGGCGGGAGTGACCTGGCGGGCCAACCGGACGGCGTCGACCAGATCGTCGACCAGATCGGTGCGTACCTTCGGCAGCCCGTCGAGCGTTTCGATGATCCGCGCACCACTGTCCGGGATGCCGATCACGTTGAGTTCCCGCTCGGCCAGGTGCTCCCGCATGGGCGTGTAGTCGACGCCCCGGTCGTTGCCGCCGACGATCACGGTCAACGGTCGCCCCTCGTACGCGTCGATGGCGTGAATGGCCGCGTACGGGCTGGTCGCCAGGGTGTCGTCGACGAAGGTCAGGCCGGACGGGTCGGTGATCTCGGTCAGCCGGTGGGCCAGTCCCTGGAACCCGGCGACCGCCACGGCCAGAGCGTCCTTGCGCTCGACCAGGTCGATGCCCAACGCGTTGAGCACCGCCAGGGCCACGCAGAGGTTGCCCTCGTTGTGTCGACCGACCAGCGGCAGCACCGCCCGGGGGAAGAGCGGCTGGTCGACCAGGTGGAACCAGGGCGTACCGTCCGCACCGGCGGCCACGTGCACCGACTCGGGGGTGCCGGCGCGCACCGCCGCGCGGTCACCCAGCTCGAACGCCAACCGTGGGTCCGTGCCGTTGACCACCACCGTGCGTGGCCCGTTCGCCAGCAGGTTGAGCTTGTCCCGGTAGTACTCCCGTTCGCCGCCGTGCGCGTCGAGGTGCTCGGGGAACAGGGCGGTGACCACCGCCACCCGAGGCGAGTCGGTCAGGTCGCTGCACTGGTAGCTGGACAGCTCCAGCACGTACAGCTCGGCATCCGGCAGGTCCAGCGTCGGTACGCCGATGTTGCCGCCGAAGACGTTCGGCCGGTCCACCGCGGTCAGCAGGTGGCTGATCAGGCTGGACGTGGTGCTCTTGCCCTTGCTGCCGGTCACCCCGATGGTGCGTTCGCCGTGGTCGGCCATCCAGAGCGAGGTGCCCTGGGTGACCGTCACGCCCCGGCCGCGCAGCTCGATCAGCCAGGGATGCGTCTGCGGCACACCGGGCGAGCGGACCACCACGTCGGCGGCGGCCAGCCGGGCGAAGCCTTCGTCGCCGGTGACCAGCGGGGCGGCCTCGGCCAGTGGCCCGTCCCAGGGCAGGGAGAGGAAGTTCGCGCTGTCGTCGACGGCGACGAGGTCGGCCGGGCCGTGAGCGGCGATGGCGGTCACCGCGGCCCGACCCTCCCGGCCGGCCCCCCAGACGGCGACTTTACGTCCGCGCAGGTCAGACAGGCGCACAGGCACTCCTCGGATACGACGGCGACAGGTCACGGTCCAGCCGAGCCGGGCACGGCCGGACGAACCAGGGCCTAGTATGGCGTGTGCTCAACACGCAGCTGGCGCGGATGGACGCCTTCACCTTCTCGTCCTACTCGATCGACCTGTCCACCGGCGAGGCGCTGTTCGACTACGCCCTGACCGGGCCCGACGGCGAGCAGCGGTTCACCGAGGTGGTCACGTTCCCGGTGCCGGAGGAGTCCCCGTCGGACGCCGCCGTGGCGGCGCTGGGCCGGGTGTTGGAGCTGCTGCACGTGGTGGCCGGGGTCAGTTACTACAAGACGGCCGCGCCGGGTCAGCTGCTCCTGCCGGCACCGCTCGGCCCGGCCGCCGTCGAGTTCGTCACGGCCGTCTACACCAAGGGCCTCGCCGAGTACGCGTACCGCAACCGGCTGCCGTATGTGCTGGAGCTGGCCCCGCGCGTGCCCGAGGGACGGGTGAAGCCGGCCGCCGAGTACGACAACTCCGACCGACGCCCGCTGTCGGCGGTGGGGGGCGGCAAGGACTCGATCGTCAGTCTGGAGGCGCTGCGCCGGGCCGGTCTGGATCCGGTGCCCTTCTCGGTCAACCCGAACCACGTGATCAACGCGGTGAACGCGGCCTCCGGGCTCACTCCGCTGGCGGCCCGGCGGCGTATCGACCCGGTGCTGTTCGAGCTGAACGCGGCCGGCGCGCGCAACGGGCACATCCCGGTCACCGCGATCAACTCGCTGATCGCGGTCGCCACCGCCGTCCTGCACGGCCTGGGTCCGGTGGTGATGTCCAACGAACGCTCCGCCTCGGACCCGAACCTGATCTGGAACGGTCACGAGATCAACCACCAGTGGTCCAAGGGGGTGGCTGCCGAGGGGCTGCTGCGGGCGGCCCTTGCCGAGCACGCCGGGCTGGTCGAGCCGTACTTCTCGCTGCTGCGCCCGCTGTCGGAGCTGCACATCGCCCGACTGTTCGCCACCATCGACCGCTACGACGACGTGGTCACCAGCTGCAACGCCGCGTTCAAGCTCCGCGACGCCAGCGAGCGGTGGTGCCGCGACTGCCCCAAGTGCCGGTTCGTCTTCCTGGCGATGGCCCCGTTCATGCCCCGCGAGCGGATCAGCCGGATCTTCGGCGGCGACCTGCTCGCCGACGCGACGCAGATTCCGGGCTACCGCGAGTTGCTCGGCATCGACGGGCACAAGCCGTTCGAGTGCGTCGGCGAGGTGGAGGAGTCGGTGGTCGCGTTGAGCCTGCTCGCCCAGCAGCCGGAGTGGCGCGGCACCCCGGTGGTGACCGCCCTGGTCGCCGCCGTACCCGAGCAGGCGTGGTCGACCGCCGCAGCCTCCGACACCTTCACCCCCGCCGCCGCCAACCACCACATCCCCCCCGCCTACCAGAAGACCCTCCAAACCCTCACCCACCCCCAAGCGGGTTGATCAAGAAGTTTTGGTCATTTTCGATCTCCCTGATGACCAAAACTTCTTGATCAACACGGCGGGTCAGGGGGTGCGGATGGCGTCTAGGGCTAGGAGGGCTACGTGGAGGGAGAGGCAGGCGTCGACCGAGTCGAGGTCGACGTTCAGGATCCGGCCGATGCGGGCCAACCGCTCGTAGAACGCCGGGCGGGACAGGTGCGCGGCGGATGCCGCGGCGGACTTGTTCCGGCCCTGCTCCAGGTAGGCCCGTAGGGTGCCGAGCAGCTGCTCCCGGGGGTGCTGCGCGTCGTACGTCAGCAGCGCCCCGAGTTGCCGCTCGACGAAGGTCTGCACCCGGGGCTCATCGCGCAACAGGTGCAGCAGTCCGGCCAGGCCGACGTGCGGCAGCCGGAAGATCGGCAGGTCACGCCGGTCCCGGCGGGCCGCGTCGGCGACCTGACGCGCCTCGATCAGCGACCGGCGGGCCTCCCGCAGACCGCCCACCCCGGATCCGGCGGCGATCAGCAGCCCGGGGCCGGGACGCCGACCCGGCGCGTCCTCGGTACGCCCCGACACCTCAGCGCGTCCGGCCAGTTCCGGGCGGGCGCGGCGCAGCGCGGCGGCGAAGGCGGACAACGCCCGTTCCTCGGTCGCGGCGTCGGGCAGGGCGAGCAGCACACCCACCGTCTGGTCGTCCAGGGCGCTGGTGAGCCCGGTCAGCCCGGCCTCGCGCAGCGCCTGTCCGACGGCCTCGGCGAGGTCGCGCAGCCAGGTGGGCCCGGCGTCCGGTACGTGGTCGGCCGCGTCGCCCGGATGCCCCGGCTCCCCTCCGGCCGCATCCACCCGGTGGCGGACCACCAGCCCGACGAGATGACGGCGCTCCAGCGCCACCCCGAGCGCCCGCGCCCGCAGGGCCACCTCGTCCACCGGCCAGGAGTGGTCGAGCAGGGCGGTGAGCAGGGTCCGGTGGAGTTGGCGTTCCAACCCCTCGGCGTCCCGACGGATCAGCCGGCCGAGGGCCAGCGTGGACGCCGCCCGCTCCACCAGGATGGTCAGCCTGGTCGGCGGTGCCGAGGGCGAGCCGCCACGCCCGGCCGGGGTCGCCACGTCCCGCCCGGTGGCCGGCACCGGGGCGGGCCGCCCGCTGTCCGGCACCGGCGGCTGCCCACCGGCCAGGTGACCGCCGGGCGGCCAGCGCAACAGCAGCCGACCCCAGTCCTGTCCCCGCGCGCCCACCATGGTGACCAGCCACCCTCGGTCCGCGTCGTACGCCGTACGCCCGTCGGCCCGGATCCGCCGTGAGTGCTGCTCCCAGCCGTCGAGCAGCAACTCGGCGTTCTCCCCCACCGGGTCGTACGCGAGCACCTGGCGGGACAGGTTCTCCAACACCACCGGGCAGCCGGACAGCTCGGCCGCCTGCCGGACCACTTCGCCGGGTTCGGCTCCCTCCACCGACAGCTCGGTGAACCGCTGGTGGATCTCCTCGGTGGCCCGCAGCTCGGTGAGCTGGGCGTCCACGATCAGGGCGTGCACCGCCTCGGTGACCCGCACGAACGGGGTGGCCCGGCGCAGCTCCACCAACGGCAGGCCGTGGCGTTCGGCGGCGGCCACCATCACCCGGGGTACGCCGTCGAGATAGCGCCGACCCAACTCGACCACCAGCCCGGAGACGCCGACGCCGGCCAGGTCCCCGATGAAGGCCCGCAGCCCGGCGTCGTCGCCGGGCAGCCCGATACCGGTGGTGAGCACCAACTCGCCGCCGCCGAGCAGGGTGGCGATGTCCGGCACCTCGGCGACGTGCACCCACCGCACCCGACGGTCCAGCCCGACCTCCCCGGCGACCAGGCGCGGCGCGCCGTGGCGGACCGGGTCCAGGGCGAGGACCTCACGCACGGTAGGGAACACTCGCGACACGCTACCGCCCGTGACCACGGATGCCTGCCGGTGCCTCGGCGCGGGTGTGCGGCGGCTCGCTCGTAGCGGTGGCGGGCACAGCAGGGCACGGCCTCCGCACCGACGCGCTCAGAGCGGGTCGTCGCGGCCCAGCTCCCAGCAGGCCACGGCGGTGGCGGCGGCGACGTTCAGCGAGTCGACGCCACGGCGCATCGGGATCACCACCCGTGCGTCGCTGGCCGCCATCGCCGCGCCGGTCAGCCCGGCGCCCTCGGCGCCGAGCAGCAGCGCGGCGCGGGACCGCTGGGCCGGGCCCAACCGCTGGAGGGGCACCGCGTCGGGTGCCGGCGTCATCGCCAGTACGGTGAACCCGGCGGCCCGGACGTCCGCCAGCGCCGCCGGCCACGGTTCCAGCTTCGCGTACGGCACGGCGAAGACCTCACCCATGCTGACCCGTACGCTGCGCCGGTAGAGCGGGTCGGCGCAGGTCGGTGAGAGCAGTACGGCGTCCACCCCCAGCCCCGCCACCGCCCGGAAGATCGCGCCCAGGTTCGTGTGGTTGTTGACGTCTTCGAGGATCACCACACGCCCGGCGGTGGCGAGCACCTCGGCGGCGCTCGGCAGCGGCTTGCGCCGGAACGAGGCGAGCACGCCCCGGTGCACGTGGAATCCGGTCGCCTCGCGCAGCACGTCGGGGGTGGCCGCGTACACCGGGGCCTCGCCGGTGTCGAGGTCGGCCAGTTGGTCGACCCGCTTGGCGTCGACGAGGAAGGACCGGGCCGGGTAGCCGGCCCGCAGCGCCCGCCGCAGCACCAGCTCGCCCTCGGCGATGAACAGGCCGTGCGGCGGCTCCCAGCGGGTACGCAGCTCGACGTCGGTCAGCGCCCGGTAGTCGGCGATCCGCTCGTCGTCGGGCTCGGTGATCAGGTGGACGGGCACCCGCCGATTCTGCCGGACCCCGCCACGCCGGACGCCGCAGGTGCCCCGGTACGCCGACCGGCACGGAACCAGCAGGCCGACCGGCAGCGGGGCCAGCAGGTCGGCGGGCCAGCGACGCGCGGCGGGTTCGCCGGGCGGCTACTTCATGGCGGCGAGTTGGATCAGGTTGCCGCAGGTGTCGTCGAGGACGGCGGTGACCACCGGTCCCAGGTCCAACGCCTCCTGGGTGAACTGGACACCCAGTCCCTTGAGTCGCTCGACCTCGGCGTACACGTCGTCGACGGCGAACTGGGTGACCGGGATGCCGTCGGCGACCAGGGCCCTCTTGAACGGTCCCGCCGCCGGGTGACCGTCCGGTTCCAGCAGCAGTTCGACCCCGTCGGGGTCGGCCGGCGACACGACGGTGAGCCAGCGGGCGTCACCGGCGGGGATGTCGGTCTTCTTGATGAACCCCAGTTTCTCGGTGTAGAAGGCGAGCGCCTTGGCCTGGTCGTCGACGAGAACGCTGGTGAGATGGATGCGGATCATGAGCCTGGTGCCTCTCGGTCGATGTCCCACCGCTCGATGATCGAACGCAGCGGGCTGGTGTCGAGGTAGTGGAACTTGCAGCGACCCTGTCGGCGGGTGTGCACCAGGCCGGCCTGTTCGAGCACCGCGAGGTGTTGCGAGATGGCCTGGCGTGACGAGGTCAGGTTGTGCTTCATGGTGAGTCGGCCGCAGATCTCGAAGAGCGTCTGACCGTCCCTGTCGGTCAACTCGTCCAGGATCGCGCGTCGCGTCGCGTCGCCGATGGCCTTGAACAGGTCGGCGTCCGAATCCACAGACAGAGTTATAGGCAAGTAGTGACTTGCGTGTCAAGCCGACTCACCGAAGGTGATCCAGCGCGGCGGGACGTGGTCGATGAGCCAGACACCGTTGACGGCCCGGTAGAAGACGAACCCGTGCCGGTGCATGCCCGTCGCGTCCACGGTCAGCACCAGCGGGTCACCACAGCGCGCCGACCGTGGCGGCGGTCTCCCGGTCCACCGACAGGTGGACGTGAACACGACCGCGTGGCCGCAGCCCGTCGGCACGGATGCCAGGCAGGTTGCGGGCCACCGTGCCGTGATATAGCAGCGACGGCGGCACGACGGGTTCCAGGCGCAGGTCGACGTCGATCGAGTGGCCCTGCGCGGCCCGGATCCGCCCGGCGTGCAGCTCGAAACGCTGCTTGTCGGTGCCGGCCACCAGTTCGGCCAGCACCTGCCGGGTGACCGGACGGCCGTGTTCGGCGAGCGCGGCGAGCAGCACCTCCACCTCGACCCAGCCGCCCCGGTCGAGGGTGATGCCGACGGCGTCCGGACGGTGGCGGAGCACGTACGCGAGGAGCTTGCTGGCGGAGGTGAGCCGGCCGCTCACCGGGCGGCACCGAACTGGTCGAGCAGGTCCTGCACCACGGTCCGTCGCGGTGGCCGCCAGGTGGCCCAGTACCGGATCTCGGGCAGCCCCTGGATCGGGACCGCACGTAGCCCCTCAGGGAGCCCGACGCAGCCGTTGACCACGGTGGCGCCCACCCCCAACGCGGCCAGATGCACCAACAGGTCCCACCCGTCGACCTCGGCGGCGACCTGCCAGCGCACTCCGGCGTCGAGCAGGGCACGGTCCAGCGCCCGGCGGTGCGGACGCCCGGCCGGGGGTACGACGAGATCCAGGCCGTCGAGATCACCGAGCCGGACCTGTCGGCGCGCGGCGAGCGGGTGCCCGTTGCCGATGACCAGCACCTGCCGGTAGGCGGCGATATGCGTCGCCTCGACGTGTCGGCCGGGCGGATCGTGGGCGACGACGGCCAGGTCGGCCCGCCCGCTGGTGAGTGCGGCGAGAGCGGTGTCCCGGTTCGCGGTGATCACCTGTACCCGACGCCCCTGGCGGCCGACCCGTTGGATCGACTCGCCGATCACCCACCGCAGCGCGCCCCGCCCGGCCGCGATGGTCAACGTCGGCGTGGCCTCGTGGTGCAGTTCGCGCAGGAACTCCTCGGCCCGTCGGCGCGAGTCCAGCGCGTACGCGGCTAGGCGTTCACCGGCGGCGGTCAGGGTCAGCCGGCGGCCGTCGCGTTCGTACAGGTCGACGCTGAGCGCGGTGGCCAGCTTCCGGATCTTCACGTGCAGGGAGGGCTGGCTGATGTGCAGTTCCTGCGCGGCGGTGGTGAAGTTGCGGTGCTCGGCGAAGACCGCGAACGAGCGCAGCGCGTCGGCCTCCAACAGGTCTCGCCCAGTCATAGTGTGTAACTATAGAGCCGGACGTGAACAATAGTTCTGCATGGGGTGAGCGCGCCGCATGCTGAGCGGCATGACCGACAAGCTCCCCCGGCTGGGTATCGACATCGGCCGGGTCATCATCGACGGCGCCGCGCACCCGCGTGGCGGCGACACCGCCTTCTTCAGCGGGGACGAGGCAACCATGCTGGCCACCCCCGAGGTGCCCGGTGCGGTCGAGACCATCGCCCGCCTCGTCCCGCTGTTCGACGGTCGGGTGTGGCTGGTTTCCAAGTGCGGCCCGCGCGTGCAGGCCCGTACCCTGCGGTGGCTCGCCGCCCACGACGTCTACCGACGCAGCGGCATCGCCCGCGACCACGTCCGATTCTGTCGGGCCCGCGCCGACAAGCGGGCGCACTGCCTCGACCTCGCCCTCACCCACTTCGTCGACGACCATCCCGAGGTGCACGCCGCCATCCGGGGCACCGTCGCCCACCAGTACTTCTTCGGACCGCAGCGTCGCCCGGTGCCCGGTTACGGTCGGCCCGCAGCAAGCTGGGCCGACGTCGAACGCCATGTCGTCGCCACGCTGCGCGCCGGGAGCCCGACCAGCCGCGCACCGCAGCGCTGACGCACCGGGCCGCGCGGGCGCCGCCGTGGCGGTGCCACCCACGTGGCACCGCCACGGTGCTCAGGGCGGCGACAGCCGCGCCACCGCTTGGTGGGCGTGCTCGGCGGCCGGGTCACCGAGATCGTCCAGGAGTTGCGCGGCCCGTTGCCACGCGTCGACGGCGCGGGTGATGTCGCTCATCGCCTCCCGTACCTCACCGAGCCGCTGAAGGGTCTCGGCCTCGTGGTACCGGTCCGCGGACTCCCGGAACAGCGCGATGGCCTCCTCGTAGCACTCGGCCGCCCGATCGTGCTCGCCCAGGCGGCCGTGGGCGAAGCCCAGGCTGTCCAGCGTCGCCGCCTGGCCGTTGCGGTCACCGCTGGCACGCTGGCGGGCCAGCGCCGCCGAGCAGCTCTCGATCGCCCGTGGATAGTCGCCCGTGGCGGCGTAGAGCCAGCCGACCGCGTTCATCGCCCGAGCCTCTCCGGCGCTGTTGCCGGCCGACCGGTACAACCGCAACGCCTCCTGCACGTGCCGGAGCCCCTCCTCGGGCCGCCCCCGCATGTAGCAGACCTCGGCGTAGTTGTGCAGCGTCAGCGCCTGGCCGGTCGGGTCGTCCAGTCGCCGGTGCAGGTCCAGGGCGCGCAGCAGTCGTTTCTCGGCCACGTCGAGGTCACCGAGGCGGGTCTCCGCGCGGGACAGCAACCGGTTGGCCACAGCCTGTCCGGCCAGGTCGTCGATACGTTCCGCCGCGGCGAGCGCGACCTGCTGGACGGCGAGCTGATCCCGCCAGAGGCCGTGCGGCGCGAAGAAGGTGGTCAACGCCCAGGCCAGCTGCCAGGCGTACGCCTCGAAGCCGGTCTCCGCGGCCTGGCGCACCGCCCGCAGCAGCACCTGACCCTCCGCCGCGAACCAGCTCAGCGCCGCGTCGTGGTTCTCCGCCGGGGACCTGACGTTCGACGGCAGCGCGGGAATCGGGTCGATCGCCGGCCACTGCGGCTGGAGCAGCAGCGCCGCCGGGTAGGAGCTGTGCAGGTAGTAGTCGAACAGCCGGCGGCGCGCCTCCCGCGACTCCTCGGCCTCCCCGGCGGTGCGGGTCAGTTCGGCCGCGTACGCGCGCAGCAGGTCGTGGAAGGCGTACCGGCCGGGCAGGTGTTCGGTGAGCAGGTGCAGCCGGGTCAGCTCCCGCAACGGCGCGGTGATGGTCGCCGGGGTCTCCCCCGCCAGCGCCGCCGCGGCCTCGGCGGTCAGGTCGGGCCCGGGGTGCAACCCCAACAGCCGGAACAGCCGCGCCGCCGGTCGACTCAACGCCAGGTAGGACCAGGAGAAGACGGCGCGGACGTCGCCGTCGGCCAACGCGTCCAGCATCGCCTCGTCGGGGCGCAGGCTGGCGGCGAAGGCGTCGAGCGGGAAGCTGGGATGCAGCGCCATCCGTGCCGCCACGATCGACAGCGCCAGCGGCAGCCGCCCCGTCGAGTCGATGATGTCCGCCGTGGCGGCCGGTTCGGCGGCCAGCCGACAGGCACCCAGCCGACTGGCGAGCAGACTCATCGACTCGTCGCTGGTGAGCACGTTGAGCCGGATCGGGTGCGCTCCCTCCGCGGCGATCAGCCCGGACAGCTCGTCCCGGCTGGTCACCACGACCATGCAACCGCCGGCACCGGGCAGCAGCGGTCGCACCTGCGCCGAGTCGCGCGCGTTGTCGAGCACCAGCAGCATCCGACGACCGGCCAGGAGGCTGCGGTGCAGCCCGATGCGGGCCTCCAGACCGGCCGGTATCCCGGCGGCCGGCACGCCGAGCGCCTCCAGGAAGCCCCGGAGGGCGTCGCTGGGATCGACGACGTCGGCCTCGTCGTAGCCGCGGAGGTTGACGTAGAGCTGGCCCTCGGGAAACCAGCCGGACGCCCGGTGCGCCCAGTGCAGGGCGAGGGCGGTCTTACCGACCCCGGCCATGCCGGAGATGGTGAAGATCGCGACCGTCGGCTGTGTCGACGCCTCCGTCGGCCGTCCGGCGTCGAGGGTCGCCAGCTCGGCGCAGCGGCCGACGAAGCCGGGCGCGGCCAGCGGCAGTTGCTGGGGTCGCTCTCCCTCCGGCCCGGCCAGGTCGGGGTCGGCGGCGTGGATGAAGTGGACCCGGTCGGCGGCGGACAGGTTGAACGCCTCGGCGAGCAACCGGACCGTCGACTTGCGCGGCCGGGCCACGCGTCCGTTCTCCACGTCCCGGATGCTGCGTACGGCGAGGCCGGTGGCGGCCGCGACGTCCTCCTGGGTCAACCCGAGCCGCCGCCGGTGGGCGGTCACCATCTGACTAAACCGGGCCATACCCATCCACTCATGGCCCACCGGGTCTGAGTAGACCGGCCAGCCCCTCGACGGGAAAAGGATGTCCGGTGATGTTTTCTACTGGATGGAGATCCCCTTGTCGAGCGGAGGCCCGACGGCCGGGACTGCGGTCGGCCGGGCCAGTGGCGGTGGGTGTCCCGGTCTACTCCATAAAGTCGTAGATGTACTCACCGAATTCGGCGTGGTACCGATCCTGGGTCTGCTGCCAGGCGTTCGACAGATTCGTACGGTCGACCGGCCCACCCGTACCGACATAGGGAAGGTGGTGCAGGTAGTAGCCGAAAATCCGGTCACAGTGGGCGAAGTACGCGTACGTGTCGAGGATGTGGCCGTGCCAGAACTCGTCGATGTCGATGTGCGGCGGCAGCAGCTCCCCTTCGTACCTGCGTCGCAGGTACAGCCAGTTCTTGTAGAGCCGTTCGTAGTAGTCCGCCCGGGCCGGGCTCCACGCACCGCCCAGCATGTCGCGTCCCTGGGTGAGTCGGTGCTTGAGCGGTCCGAAGTCGATGGCGTCGATGTAGCGCCGTACCTCGGCGAGGTCGGTGATCCGGTTGGTCGAGGTGTTGGGGGGAACGTCCCAGCGGAGTTCCTCAGCGGGCCTGACGACGGTTTCGGTCATATCGCGTCCAATCTCGCTCGGTCGACTGGAGTTCGCGGTGGTGGGGGGGGGGGGGGGGGCCCCCCGCCCCCCCCGGTGACCGGACGCGGCCGGAGGGCCCCCCCGCACCCCCCCGCGGGCGGGGGCCCGTGACCAAAACAGGAC
>NZ_JBNCLE010000008.1:303606-398231 GCF_049844495.1 Micromonospora sp. DT48 | reverse complement strand
GTTCCCCCGCGGGCCGGCCGCGGGTTTCGTTTTTTTCGCTCCAAATCGCGTGCGTGCGCTGGTAGTGGGGGGGGGGGGGCGGGGGGGGAGCGCCGCCCGGACCACCGGGTTCACGTCAGGCGGCCTGATCGCCGCGCATCACCCCGCTGCGGGAGGGTCCCGTTGACAAAATCGTCACCCGCAGCACTTGCCCAGAACGCTATTTCCACGCTGAAGGGTCATCCAGGAGATTGACCGGCAGTTGACCGGCAGGAAGCTGCCGCCGGCACCGTGCGCGGCGCGTTTCGGCGGGTGGAGACGGGGAATGTCGCGGCACTCTCTCGTCCGAGAGCGGTGTTTGAGGAGGCCCGGCCGGAAAGGCGATCCAGGTGAGCACAGAGCACATCGGCACCTTCGTGCCGGAGGACCCGTGGCCGCTGCCCCGTGACGCCACCGTCGCGGACCACATGGTGCAACGTCTCGCCTGCTGGGGCGTACGCCGCTACTTCGGCTTCCCCGGCGACGGCATCAACGGGATGACCTCGGCCTTGCAACGCACCGCCGAGAAGGTGCAGTTCGTCCAGGTACGCCACGAGGAGACCGCCGGGTTCGCCGCCTCGGCACACGTCAAGTACGGCGGCGGACCACTCGGCGCGGTGCTGGTCACCAGCGGCCCGGGTGCTATCCACGCGCTCAACGGTCTCTACGACGCGAAGCTGGATCACCAACCGGTGGTCGCCCTGGTCGGGCACACCGCGCTCACCGCCGAGGGCGGCGGCTACTACCAGGAGGTGGACCTGCTCGCCCTCTACAAGGACGTGGCGGCGGCGTTCCTGGCCCAGCTCGACCACCCGTCCCAGGTACGCCACCTGGTGGATCGGGCGTGCCGGACCGCGTTGGCCCGGCGTACCGTCACCGCCCTGGTGTTGCCGCTCGACGTGCAGGACCTGCCGGCGGTGCCCAACCCGCCGCACGCGCACGGCTTCTTCCACACCAGCAGCGTGCCGAGCAGCGGCCCGACGGTGCCGCCGGAGGCGGACATCCGGCACGCCGCCGAGGTGCTCGGCAGCGGCGAGCGGGTGGCCATGCTGGTCGGGCAGGGTGCGCTCGGCGCGGAGAACGAGGTACACGAGATCGCCCACCGCCTCGGCGCGGGCGTGGCGACCGCACTGCTCGGCTTCACCGCCGTGGACCACCGGGAGCCGTGGGTGACCGGTGCCATCGGTCTGCTCGGCACCCGCCCCAGCTGGCAGCTGATGAACGAGTGCGACCGGCTGCTCATCGTCGGCAGCAACATGCCGTACTCGGAGTTCTACCCGCCGCCCGGGCAGGCGCGGGCGGTGCAGATCGACCACGACGGCACCCAACTGGGACTGCGCTACCCGACCGAGGTGAACCTGACCGGTGACGCCGCGCCCACCCTGCGGGCGCTGCTGGCCGCGCTCGGCCCCGGCCCGGGACCGACCCGGTGGCGACAGACCATCGCCGGGGCCACCGCCGCGTGGCGGCAGTCGCAGCGGGAACTGGCCGAGCAGAACGCCGACCCGGTCAACCCGCAGCTGCTCTTCGCCCGCCTCAGCGACCGCCTGCCCGACGACGTGATGCTCGCCGTCGACTGCGGCACCACCACCGCCTGGTACGCCCGGCACCTCAAGGTCCGCCCGGGGATGCTGGCCAGTCTGTCCGGCACCCTGCTGTCCATGGGCGGCGCGATGCCGTACGCCCTGGCGGCCAAGTTCGCCCACCCGCAGCGCCCGCTGGTGGCCCTGATCGGCGACGGTGCGATGCAGATGAACGGGGTCAACGAGCTGATCACCGTGGCGAAGTACTGGCAGAGCTGGGCCGACCCACGGTTCGTGGTGCTGGTGCTCAACAACCGCGATCTGGCGTTCGTCAGCTGGGAGCAACGCTCCACCGAGGGCACCCCGATGTTCCCGGACAGCCAGCAGTTGCCCGACATCGCGTACCACCGGTGGGGTGAGGTGCTGGGGATGCGCGGCGAGCTGGTCGACCACCCGGACCAGGTGGCCGACGTGTGGGACCGGGCGCTGAACGCCGACCGCCCCACGGTGATCAACGCGCTGGTCGACCCCGCCGAGCTGATGATGCCGCCACACTTCACCGCCGAGCAGGCCCGCAAGACGGCCGCCGCCGTGCTGCGCGGTGACACCGACTGGGCCGGCATCATCCGCCGCGGCATTCCCACCGTCATGACCACCTACCGCCCCCGCCCCTCCTCCCGCTGACCGCCCCACCACCACCCTTCGCGTTGATCAAGAAGTTTTGGTCGGCTGAGGCCCCATTCATGACCAAAACTTCTTGATCAACGGTGCGCAGGGTGGGGGGTGGGGGGGGTTGGGGGGTGGGGGGGTGGGTTAGCGGCGGTTTTGGAGCCAGGGGAGGAAGTCGGAGAGGGGGTTGTCGGGGGCCCGGCGGGGCGGGGTGCGAGGGTCGGGTTCGACGGGGCGGCGCGGGGTGCCGACCACCTCCCGGCTGGGCGGGGTGAACGCCTGCTCCGGCTGACCGTCGACCGCCGTGGCGATGATCCGGGCGACCGCGTCGATCACCCGGGCCTGCACGGCGGCGCCGACCGAGTCGGTGGGGTCGTCCGGGTTGGCCGCGATACCGGCGACCGCCACCTGCGGGGTGTACCCGACGAAGCTCTCCGTGGCGGCCCGGTCCGAGCTACCGGTCTTGCCGGCCACCGGGCGCCCGTCGAGGATCCGGTTCACGGCGGTGGCGGTACCGCCGTTGCACTGCCCGAAGGCGGACTGCTGCCCCACCGGGCAGCGGGCCGCGTCGGTGGCGGCGCGGGCCACGTCGGCGTCAAGCACCCGTCGGCAGGACGGGTCACCGAGGGCCAGCCGCTGGCCGTCCGGCCCGGTCACCGACACCACCGGCAGCGGCGCGCAGTACGTCCCCTCCGCCGCCACGGTCGCGTACGCGTTGGCCAGGTCGAGCGGGGTGGTGGCGGCCACGCCCAGGGTGAACGCACCCCAGTCGGCCGCGTCGTCGGCGGCGAAGCGGGCGTCGGCCTCGGCGCGGAAGGTGATGCCCAGCCGCTGCGCCATCTCGACCACCTTCTCCGGCCCCACCTGCTCGGCCAGCCACACGAAGTAGGTGTTCACCGAGCGGCCGAAGCCGTCCCACATCATCCGGTAGCCGTCCATCCACTCCGGGTTGGCGTTGGCCGGGCACCAGCGGCCACCGCAGCTGCTCTCCCCCTCGGCCGCGTATCGGGTGGGCAGCCGACTGGGCGCGTCGAAGCCGGTGGACAGGGTACGACCGGACTCCAGCGCGGCAAGCATGGTGAACAGCTTGAACGTGGAACCGGCCTGGTAGCCGGCCACCCCGGCACCGCCGGAGATCAACGGGTTGACGGTGTTCGGGTAGTTCGCCTGCCCGTCGGGGTTGGCGTCGAGGCTGTAGTGGCGGTTGACCGCCATCGCGAGGACCCGACCGGTGCCGGGCTCCACGGCGGCGATCGGCACCGCGCGCGGGTTGTCGTACCCGTAGATGCCGATCGCCTGGCGCTGCGCGGTGGCCTGGAGCTGCGGGTCCAGCGTCGTCACCACGTGGTAACCGCCGCGTCGCAGCGCCTGCTCCCGCTCCTGCACGGTGTCACCGAACTCCGGCTGGGCGACCCACCAACGGCGCAGGTAGTCGCAGAAGAAGCCCCATCCGTCGCGTCCACCGGCGGTGGCGGCGCAGCCGTTGGGCTGCTCACTCGGCTTCAAGGTCAGCTTCTCGGCGCGGGCCTCGGCGGCCTGCTCGGCGGTGATCGCCCCGGTGGCGACCATCGAGTCCAGCACGTACGCCCGACGGGCCAGCGCCGCGTCGGCGTCACCGTCGATCGGGCTGTACGCCTCCGGCGACTGCACCAGTCCGGCCAGCAGGGCCGCCTCGGCGAGGGTCAGGTCGGCCGGCGCCTTGGAGAAGTAGCGCTGGCTCGCGGCGGCGACCCCGTACGCCCCGGAACCGAAGTAGGCGATGTTGAGGTAGCGGCTGAGGATCTCGTCCTTGCCGAGCCGCTGCTCCAACGCGTTGGCGTACCGGATCTCCTGGATCTTGCGCCCGATGGTCGGTTCGGTGGCCGCCGCCCGCTCCTCCGCCGTACGGCTCGGGTCGGTCTTCAGCACGTTGCGCACGTACTGCATGGTCAGCGTCGAGCCGCCCTGCCCGGTGCCCTCGGTGACGTTGCTGACCAGGGCGCGCGCCATGCCGCGCAGGTCGACCCCGCCGTGGTCGTAGAAGCGGCGGTCCTCGGCCGCCACGATCGCCTGACGCATCACCGGCGCGATCTCCGCCAGCGCCACGTCGGTGCGGTTGACGTCGTAGAACGTGGTGATCAACGTCTTGCCGTCGTTGGCGTAGAGGAACGACCGCTGCGGGGTGACCGGGGTCCGCAACGCGTCCGGCAGCGCGGCGTAGTTCCCGAGCGCCGCCTGTGCGGCGAACCCGAGCAGCAGGTTTCCCGGCAGTGCGGCGACCGCCAGGACCAGGCCGGCGAGTACGCCGGCCAGTACGACGGTGAACAGCCGCGACAGCGGCGTAGGGGTGGCCATGGTCACCAGGATTGCCGCGAAAGCCGCGTTCCGGCCACCACATTTGGCCATTTGTCAGGCAATTCACCGCTAGTTGCCAGCCACCTGCGCCCTCGTCGGCCTGACCATCGGATCGTCATTCGGACAGCCGACGCAGCCGGTCGCAGAGCCGACATCGTCAGGCTGCTCCCAGCGGCCCCGCGCCGCCCGGCCCCATCGGCGCGCTCGGACCGGCGGTCGCCACGCTGGCGCTGGTGGCGTCCCGGAGGATCTCCCGGGGCAGCAGGCGGCCCGAGCGGTAGCAGATGCCGATACCGGAGATCAGCACGAAGATCGCGCCGAAGGTCTGCAATGATCCGATCAACGCACCGCCGAGGCCGAGCAGCGGACTGGCGATCATCAGCATCACCCCGTCGCCGATGCTGAACATCCCCGAGCGGGCCACCGCCCACCCGGTGAGCAGCCAGCCGGCGCTGTAGCAGGTGGCGCCGAGCAGCACCAGCGACCGGGCGGTGGTGCCGAAGACCGGGGTCTGCTCGGACAGCCCGGCGAAGGGCAGCATGAGCACCGTGCCGGCGATGCTGACCAGCAGGCCGGACACCGCGGCGTGCCGACTGCGGGTGGCGGCGAGCAGCCCGGTCAGCCCGAGCAGGGCCAGCAGGCCGAGCCAGACCGCGGCCACCCAGCCGATCAGGTACAACGCCCGCCCGTCGGCGGGATACGGGTCGTTGCCCACCCCGCCGTCGCTGGCCATCGCCACCGCGCCGTAGAGGATCGCGTACGCCGGCAGCAGCCAGACCGCAGCACGGGCCAGCCGCCGCAGCGACCAGGCCCAACTGGCGTTGGTGGCGGGTCCGGGCGGCGGCGGTTCGTCGACGAAGGGGAGCACGCCGAATCCCCCACCGGTACGCCGGGTGCCGATCGGGCCCTTCGGGTCGTGGGCTCCGGGCACCTCCGGCGTGGACCACAACCGCCGCACCGGCTCCATGCGTCACCTCGCTCATCCCCGAGCGGCGCCGGGACACGCCGAGGCGCCCCGATGCCTGGTCACCACCCGTACTAGGACTGATGGTGGCAGGCACCGGAGCGCCTCGTGAGTCATTCTCGCGTTTGTCCGGATCCGCCCGCTCGACCGAAGCCGACCGGACGGAGCGGGGCAGCGCAAATCGAACGGGGCGGGCCGGGTCAGGACGGCCCGCCCCGCGATCTCAGCCGCGCTCGCGCTGGTCCGGTGCGTTGTCGAGCAGGCTCGCCGGGGAGACCGGCTCCGGCGCGGGCAGCCCCTGCGGGCCCTTACCGCCGGTGGCCTGCGCCTCGGCGACGCGTACCTCGTCGTGGATCTCCTGGGCCGCGAGCGCGGCGGCCTGCGCGGCCTCTGCGGCCTCCCGCTCCACCGCGCTGGCGTCGTCGGAGGCCTCCTTGGTCGGCGCGTCGCCGACCATCTGGCTCAGCCCACCGAGAGCGCCACCCATGCCCTCCAGCGCCTTGGTCAGCTCGGCCGGCACGATCCACACCTTGTTGGCCGTGCCGTTGGCGATCTGCGGCAGGGCCTGGAGGTACTGGTACGCGAGCACCTTCTGGCTCGGGTTGGCCTGGTGGATGGCGTCGAACACGGTCCGGATCGCCTTCGCCTGACCCTCGGCCTGGAGGATGCGGGCCTGCCGGTCACCGTCGGCGCGCAGCACCGCCGCCTGCTTCTCACCCTCGGCCGAGAGGATCTGCGACTGCTTGTGCCCCTCGGCGTTGAGGATCGCCGCCCGGCGGTCCCGCTCGGCGCGCATCTGCTTCTCCATCGAGTCGCGGATGCTCGGCGGCGGCTCGATCGCCTTGATCTCCACCCGGGTCACCTTGATGCCCCAGCGGCCGGTGGTCTCGTCGAGCACTCCGGAGAGGTGACGGTTGATCTCCTCGCGGCTGGTCAGCGCCCGCTCCAGGTCCAGCGAGCCGATCACGTTACGCAGCGTCGTGACGGTCAGCTGCTCGATCGCCTGGAGGAAGTTGGAGATCTCGTAGGTGGCCCGGACCGAGTCGACCACCTTGAAGTAGAGGACGGTGTCGATCGACACGACCAGGTTGTCAGAGGTGATCACCGGCTGCGGCGGGAAGCTGACCACCTGCTCGCGCATGTCGACCTTGGTACGCACCGCGTCGATGAAGGGCACAAGGATGTTCAGGCCAGGATTCAACGTGCGCTTGTACCGGCCGAGCCGCTCAACCACGTCCTGCCGCTGCTGCGGCACGATCCGCACCGACTTGGCCAGGGTGACCACCGCGATCAGCGCCACCGCTATCAATAGGGCGGGAACTACGAGTTCCATCGTTCACCTTTCACCTTCGGGTAGCTCACCGGGAGTAGTGACGTCCCGCCAGACCAGGGCTACCGCTCCCTTGACCTGGATAACCTGCACCCGTTCGCCGGGTGCCAAAACCTGAGTGGCGTCGTAGGCGCGAGCAGTCCACACCTCGCCGTCGATCTTCACCATGCCCTGATCGGCGTCCACCTGCTCCAGAACCAGGGCGGTCGAGCCCTCGATCGCCTCGATCCCGAAGGTGGTGTTGTCCTCACTGTCGGAGCTGGTCTGCCGGTGTCGTTGTACCACCGGCCGCGCGGCGAAGACAGTCAGCGCGGAGACGACCGCGAAGACCACCGCCTGCACGGCCACCGGTGCGCCGAGCGCGGCGGCACCCGCGGCGGCGAACGCGCCGACCGCGAACATGATCAGAAACAGGGTCGCCGTGAAGACCTCAGCGACCGCCAGCACCACACCCAGAACGATCCACAGCACGGCATCCACGTAACGATCGTGACATGTCCGTGCACGTGTCATCGAACTGTCATGATCTCAGAGCGATCATCGCCGACACCGAGGGAGACTTCGTGCCGCTGAGTCCCGAAACGGCCCGACAGGTCGACGCCATGGTGACCGACGCGCAGTCCGCCGGCCACGTCCCGTCGCTGATCATCGGCGTGGTCCGTGACGGTGCGCTGGTGCACCTGTCCACCGCCGGCACGCAGCCGTGCCCCGACGCCGACCTGCAGTACCGCATCGGCTCGATCACCAAGACGATGACCGCCGTGCTGGTCATGCGGGAACGCGACGCCGGCCGGCTGACCCTGGACGACCCGCTGCGCAAGCACCTGCCGGAGATCGGCGCGGCCGGCGCGGTCACCCTGCGGCAACTACTCGGGCACGCCGGTGGGCTGCAACGCGAACCCGACGGTCCGTGGTGGGAACGCAGCGAGGGCGTCGACCTGGACACCCTGCTGGCCGGGTTCACCGCCGCGAAGATCGCGCACCCGCCGCACCGCGTCTGGCACTACTCCAACCTGGCGTACGGGCTGCTCGGCGGGGCGCTGGAACGGATCACCGGTACGCCCTGGGCGCAGCTGGTGCGGGAGCGCATCCTCGATCCGCTCGACCTGCGCCGCACCACGTACGCGGCGACCGAGCCGTTCGCCCGGGGCTACGTGGTGCACCCGTGGTACGACACGCTGCGGGAGGAGCCGCGTACCGACACCCGGTCGATGGCACCGGCCGGTCAGCTCTGGTCCACCGTCACGGACCTCGCCCGCTGGGCGGCCTTCCTCGCCGAACCGGACCCGGCGGTGCTCGACCCCGCCACCCTCGACGAGATGTGTGTACCGGTGATCCTCAGCGACGTGGACTCCTGGCGCGGCGGGTACGGCCTCGGCATCCAGCTCACCCGCGAGGGCGACCGGGTCCACGTCGGGCACGGCGGTTCGATGCCCGGCTACCTCGCCACGGTGGCGGTGCACCGCCCCAGCCGCACCGGCGTCGTCGGCTTCGCCAACGCCTACGGCTTCCGCACCGGGGGGATCGGGCCACTCGGCCACCGGATCCTCACCCAGGTGCTCGACGCCGAGCCGGTGCCGGCCCGGCCGTGGTCACCGGCCGGGACGCCGCCCCCGGCCGACCTGGCCGAGCTGACCGGCCGCTGGTGGTGGATGGGTATCCCGCTCGACGTCAGCTGGGACGCGGCGACCGGCGAGCTGGTCGGCGCCCTGCGCGGCGACCGGATCAGCCGCTACGCCCCGGACGGCCTCGACCGCTGGCGCGGTGTCGGCGGCGTCGAGAACGGCGAGGTGCTGGCCGTGCGGCGTGACGAGACCGGCAGCCCGGTCGCCCTCGACATCGCCACCTTCGTATTCACCCGCACCCCCGACGACGAACCCTGACCGGCCCGCCCTGACCCGTCAGGGCGGGGTGGACCGGACCACCACGGCCTCCGGCACCGGTGGCGGTGGTGGTGACGACGGCCGCTGCCGGGCCAGGCGGCGCACCGCGGTGTTGATCACCGCGATCAACGGTACGGCGACCAGCGCACCGACGATGCCCTCCAGGACCACTCCGGCGGTCACCGCCAGCACCACCGGCAACGGGTGCAGCGCCACCGCCCGACCCATGATCCACGGTTGCAGGACGTTGCCCTCCACCTGCTGCACCACGACCACGGCCCCGAGGATGATCAACGCGGTGACCCAGCCGCCGTCGACGAGGGCCACCAGGACCGCGACCGCGCCGGACAGCGTGGCACCGACGATCGGAATGAACGCGCCGAGGAAGACCAACGCCGTCAGCGGGAAGGCGAACGGCACGTCGAACAGCACGAGCGCGATGCCGATGCCCACCGCGTCGATGAACGCCACCAGCACCGTGGCACGTACGTAGGCGACCAGGGTCTGCCAGGAGGCGCGCCCGGCGTCGTCGACCCGCCAGCGCGCGGCGACCGGGAACAGCCCGACCAGGAAGCGCCACAGCCGGTCCCCGTCCCGCAGGAAGAAGAAGGTGGCGAACAGCACCAGCAGCGCGCCGGTGAACACCTCGACCACGGTGCCGGCCGTCGATATCGCGTTGCTGGTCAACGCCTGCGAGTTCTCGTTGATCCAGTTCTGTCCAGCCTCGATGTACCGGTCGAGTTGCCCGTCGGAGAGATTCAGCGGGCCGTCGCGCAGCCAGTCCTGGATCTGCCCGATGCCGGCCGCGGCGCTGGAACTCAGCTCGGGCAGGCCCGCGATGAACTCGTTGACCACCAGGGTCAACGTGCCGACCACCGCGGCCAACCCGCCGATGAGCACCACGGCGGTGGCCAGCGTACGCGGGAAGCGGGCCCGCAACAGCCAACCGACGGCCGGCGCCAACAGGGCGGCGAGCAGCAACGCCACCAGCAACGGGACGATGACGACCCGGACCGCGCCGAAGACCCGCAGCAACGCCCAGCCGAGAAGCCCGATGACGATGATCCGCCACGACCAGGCGGCGGCGATCCGCAGGCCCCTCGGCACGTCCGCGTCGTCGCGGCTCGTGGTGGACACGGCCGGTTCGCCCGTCGGCGACACCGGTTCCAGGATCGGCCGATCGCGTTCGGCGGCCTCCTCGGCGCGCCGCGCGCTCTCCCGCTCCCGAGCCGTACGCACCGACTCGCGTCCCTTCGCGTACGCCTGACGCAACCGCTGCCGCAGTTGCCCGAACCGGCTCACGTGTGCACCCCCGGGGTGGTAGGGATCAGGTCGTTCACGGTAACGGTCGCCGACCATGTCGGCCGCGCGAGTGGGTCAGTCCGGCTCGGTCACGAAGTCGATCAGCCGTTCCATCGCGTTGATCAATGGCGTCTCCACGTCGGCGAAGCTGTTGACCCGGGACAGGATGTGCCGCCACATGTCGGCCGGCTCGGCCACACCGAGCGCGGCGCAGACGCCCTCCTTCCACGGCTGCCCGGGGGGCACCACCGGCCACTCCGCGATGCCCACCGCAGCGGGCCGCACCGACTGCCACACGTCGATGTAGGGGTGACCGGTGACCAGGACATGCGGCGAGTTGACCTGGGCCACGATGCGGCTCTCCTTGGAGCCCGGTACGAGGTGGTCGACCAGCACGCCGAGCCGGCGACCCGGCCCAGGGCCGAAGTCGCGTACCTCGGCGGCGAGGGCGTCGATGCCGGACAGCGGCTCCACCACCACACCCTCGATGCGCAGGTCGTCGCCCCAGATCCGCTCGACGAGGGCGGCGTCGTGCACACCCTCGACCCAGATCCGGCTGGCCCGCGCCACCCGCGCGCGGACCCCGTCGACCGCGATCGAGCCCGACGCGGTACGCCGCCGGGCCGCCGGCACCGACGGCCGAGTGGGCCGACGCAGGGTGACCGGACGGCCGTCGAGCAGGAACGCCGCCGGTAGCAGTGGGAAGTTGCGCCGTCGGCCGTGCCGGTCCTCCAGCACCACGGCGCCGGACTCGAAGCCGACGACCGCCCCGCAGAAACCCGACTCGGCGTCCTCGACCACGAGGTCGATCTCGGCGTCGACCTCCGGGGTCACCGTCCGCCGCCGCCAGTTGCCCGCCAACACGTCCTCGCCGTACCGCCGCCCCATCCCGTCACGCTAATCCCCCTCCCCGACACCCCCCAACCGCGACACACCCCGCCCTCCCTCCCAATCGCGATCATGCGGTTGTGGTATGTCACAAACGGCGTGAACATCGACGTACCGCCCAGACCACTGCCTGATCGGCGCGGCGGGGAGGTGGGGGCGCGGCAGTCGAGACAGGGGCGGTGGTCACCACGTACTCTTTCCGCATGTCCACCCCCGCTGCGGGTGCGGCCATCCTCGCGCCGCGCCGGTCGAGCCGGTTCGTTGCCTGGGTGCGCGCGTGGCGCGCCGGGCTGGTGCCCTTCGACGAGGTCGCCGAGGCGGTCGCCGGCACCGAGGAGCACCTGGTCGCCGACGCGCCCGGCACCTGGACGGACGTGCCGCTGCGGGAAGCGCTCCCCGCCCTGGCCAAACTCTCACCGGACGAGATCCGTCTGGTGCTGCCGGCACCGGGCGACCCGCGCGGCCTGCCCGGCCCGGGTGACTTCGCCGGTGCCGCGCTGCTCGCCGGTGAGGCCGTGATCGCCGGTCCACTGGGGCTGATCCCCGAGGTACGCGTACACACCTCCGGCTCCGGCGACACCTTCGAGACGGTGCTGTGGCGGGTCCACCCGCTGCCGGCCGACGCTCCCGCCGCCTGCCGTACCCTGCCCGGGGCCGCCGAGGCGGAGGCGGAGCTGGCCGCCGCGTTGGCCGACACCACCGCCGCGCTCACCCGGCTCGACGTGGCCCAGTGGCGGCCGGAGCTGGCCGGTGCGCTGGAGGCGTTGCGTCGCCCGGACGGCACCACCGATCTGCCCCCCGGCTTCGACCCCCGGTCGCGTCGGCTGTTCGCCCGCGCCGCCGTGCTCGACCGGGTCCTCGCCCTGGCCGGGCACGCCGCGCCCGGAGGCGCGATCAACAACTACGAGGCCCAGCAGCGCGACGCCGCCCTGCGCCCGCTCACCGCCGCCTGCCGCCAGGCGCTCGTCGCCGCCTGCAACGCACCCCTGCGCCCCTGACATCCCGCCACGCCCTCGACCCGCCACGCCCTCGGCCCGCCACGCCCTCGACCCGCCACGCCCTCGACCCGCCGCGGCGCGGCGGCGCTGCCG
Organism: Micromonospora sp. DT48; assembly: GCF_049844495.1. Classification (NCBI taxonomy): domain Bacteria; kingdom Bacillati; phylum Actinomycetota; class Actinomycetes; order Micromonosporales; family Micromonosporaceae; genus Micromonospora; species Micromonospora sp. DT48. The sequence goes on along the minus strand of NZ_JBNCLE010000008.1, from coordinate 386,229 downwards.
GGTGGCCGTCGACCGCGCTGCGGGGTCGCGGCGGCGGCGCTGCGGGGTCGCGGCGGCGGCGCTGCGGGGTCGCGGCGGCTCAGATCTCGTCGATCAGGTCGGCGACGGAGTTGACGATCCGGGAGGGCCGGTACGGGTAGCGTTCCGCCTCCACACGGGAGCTGATCCCGGTCAGCACCAGGATGGTCTCCAGCCCGGCCTCCAGACCGCAGAGGATGTCGGTGTCCATCCGGTCCCCGATCATCGCGGTGCTCTCCGAGTGCGCGTTGATGGTGTTCAGCGCCGAGCGCATCATCATCGGATTGGGCTTGCCGACGAAGTACGGCTCCACCCCGGTCGCCTTGGAGATCATCGCGGCCACCGAGCCGGCGGCCGGCAGGGCACCCTCCACCGAGGGGCCGGTGGCATCGGGGTTGGTGCAGATGAACCGGGCCCCGTCGTTGATCAGCCGGACCGCCTTGGTGATCGCCTCGAAGCTGTAGGTGCGGGTCTCCCCCAACACCACGTAGTCGGGAGCGAAGTCGCTGAGCACGTAGCCCACCGCGTGCAGCGCGGTGGTCAGCCCGGCCTCCCCGATGACGTACGCCGTGCCACCCGGCCGCTGGTCGGCCAGGAACTGGGCGGTGGCCAGGGCGGACGACCAGATCGCCTGCTCCGGCACGTCGAGGCCCATCCGGGCCAACCGGGCCTGGAGGTCACGCGGCGTGTAGATGGAGTTGTTGGTCAGCACCAGGAAGGGCTTGCCGGAGGTGCGCAGCCGCTTGATGAACTCCGGCGCGCCCGGCACCGGCTGGCCCTCGTGCACCAGGACCCCGTCCATGTCGGTGAGCCAACTCTCGACGGGCTTACGGTCCTTCATGATCATCCCCAGGGTGTGGTCGGGTCCGCCGCAACGGTCAGGAGGGGCGACGGGGCGGGACGCAGCAGACCGTGGGACAGGTGTCCCACATCGGTAGCTGGCCCAGACGACGGCGCAGCCGCGCCCCGTCCGGCTCGATGCGCTCCCGCACCAACTCCCGCACCATCGTCACGTAGCGGGGGTCGACGCCGGGGGTGGCGGCACGGACGAAGTCGATGCCGAGCCGTTTGGCCGTCTCCGACGCCTCGGTGTCCAGGTCCCACACCACCTCCAGGTGGTCGGAGACGAACCCGATCGGGCTGACCACCACGCCGGTCACGCCCTGCTCGGCGAGCGCCGCCAGGTGGTCGTTGATGTCCGGCTCCAACCACGGCACGTGGGGCGGGCCGGACCGGCTCTGCCAGACCAGGTCGTACGCCAGGTCCGGAGCCGCCGCCGCGTGCACCAGCCGGGCCGTCTCGGCGAGCTGGGCGGTGTACCGGCCACCGTGCGGGCCGGCGCTGTCGGCCGCCGAGATCGGCACCGAGTGCGCGGTGAAGACGAGCCGGGTGCTGTCCCGCCGGGCCGGGTCGAGCTGGGTCAACGCGGCACGCACCGCGTCGACGTGCGGCTCGACGAAGCCGGGATGATCCCAGAACTGGCGCAGCTTATCGATCACCGGCGCGTCCGGGCCGACCGCCGCCCGGGCGGCGGTGATGTCCTCCTGGTACTGCCGGCACGAGGAGTACCCGCCGAAGGCGCTGGTGACGAAGGCCAACGCCGACCGCACGCCGTCGTCACGCATCCGGGCCACCGTGTCGGCGAGCATCGGCTCCCAGTTCCGGTTGCCCCAGTACACCGGCAGGTCGAGCCCGTTGGCGGCGAAGTCGGCGCGGAGGGCCGCCAGCAGTTCCCGGCACTGCTGGTTGATCGGGGAGACTCCGCCGAAGTGCTGGTAGTGCTCGGCGACCTCGGCCAGCCGCTCCGGCGGGACTCCCCGTCCCCGGGTCACGTTCTGCAGGAACGGCATCACGTCGTCGGGCCCCTCCGGGCCGCCGAAGGACACCAGCACCACCGCGTCGTACGCCATGGGCCCATTGTCGCCGGTGACCGGCGCCACCTCCGCAACGCCCCCCGTTCCGGCCGCTACCGGCGCTCCGGCGGCTACCGGCGTTCCGGCGGTTAGTAAGGGGCCCCTGCTATACCGCAGGCGTTAACAGGGGGCCCTTCCTTACCCGCTAGGCGCCGATGGCGTGGTAGCCGCCGTCGACGTGCACGATCTCGCCGGTGGTCGCCGGGAACCAGTCCGACAGCAGGGCGAGACAGGCCCGCGCCGCCGGTTCCTGGTCGGTCAGGTCCCACCCGAGCGGGGCACGTCCGGCCCAGGCGTCCTCGAACTGCTCGAAGCCGGGGATGGACTTCGCGGCCATGGTCCGCAGCGGCCCGGCGGCCACCAGGTTGCTGCGGATGCCCTGCTTGCCCAGGTGCAGAGCGAGGTAGCGGGAGGCCGACTCCAGCCCGGCCTTGGCCACGCCCATCCAGTCGTACACCGGCCATGCCTGGGTGGCGTCGAAGGTCAGGCCGACCACCGAGCCGCCCGGCGACATCAACGGCAGCGCCGCGACGGCCAGGGACTTGTAGGAGTACGTCGAGACGTGCAGCGCCGTCGCCACGTCCTCCCAGGAGGCGTCGAGGAACCCGCCACCGAGGCAGCTCTGCGGGGCGAACCCGATCGAGTGCACCACCCCGTCGAGACCGTCGACGTGCTCGCGGACCTTGTCGGCCAGCCCGGCGAGGTGCTCGGGGTTGGTCACGTCCAGCTCGATCACGGGCGCCGGCTCGGGCAGCCGCTTGGCGATCCGCTCCACCAGTGACAGTCGGCCGTAGCCGGTGAGCACGACCTGGGCACCGTTCTCCTGGGCCAGCTTGGCCACCGAGAAGGCGATCGAGGCGTCGGTGATGACGCCGGTGACGAGCAGCCGCTTACCGGCCAGCAGTCCGGACATTTACGCTCATTCCTCCGTGCTCGATATTCAGTGGCCCATGCCCAGGCCGCCGTCGACCGGGATGACCGCGCCGGAGACGTACCCGGCGCTGTCGCCCGCCAGCCAGGTGACCACCGCAGCCACCTCGTCCGGAGCGGCCATCCGGCCCGCCGGGATCGAGTTGAGGATCTCGGTCTTGCGCTGGTCGGACAGCCCGGCGGTCATGTCGGTCTCGATGAAGCCCGGGGCGACGACGTTGGCGGTGATGTTCCGGCTGCCCAGCTCCCGGGTGATCGAACGGGCCACCCCGACCAGGCCGGCCTTGCTGGCCGCGTAGTTGACCTGACCCGCGCCGCCGGAGAGGCCGACCACCGAGGAGACGAAGATCATGCGGCCCCACCGGGCCCGCAGCATCCGGCCGGTGGCCCGCTTGGCGCAGCGGTACGCGCCGGTCAGGTTGGTGTCCAGCACCCGGGTGAACTGCTCCTCCGACATCCGCAGCAGCAGCGTGTCGTCGGTGATGCCCGCGTTGGCGACCAGCACCTCCACCGGCCCCAGTTCCGCCTCGACCGCGGTGAAGGCCGCATCCACCGACTCGGCGTCGGTGATGTCGCAGCGCACGCCGAACAGTCCGTCCGGTGCCCCACTGCCCCGGTGGGTGATCGCCACCCGGTCACCCTGCTTGGCGAAAGCCTGAGCGATGGCCAGCCCGATCCCCCGGTTGCCCCCGGTTACCAGCACAGTTCGCGACACAGTACGTCCCCTCCCCAATGATCGCTGCGGGTTGGAGACTAGGCGTTACCGAGCGGTAACCACTAACCACCGCAGGTCATCTCGCGTGCCGACCAGTCCACGGCACACCCGCGCCCACCACCGCCGCCCGGACGATCGACCGAGTGCGTCGAGCGCGCACCTCGGGTGTACGATGATCCGCGTTCGCGGGCCGCTCGGCGGCCCGTGCCGCCCGGAACCCGACCTCAGGAGGTGATCGCTGTGCCAGATAGCGATCCTCCCAGTCGTGGCCGGGCCGACCGCCAGCCACGCTGAGCCCCACTCCGCCTGAGCTGGCCCGCTCCCGCGCGTATCCGTTCCACCGCCCGGCAATCGCTTCCCGGCGGACGATCGCACGGATACCTCCGGACAGCAGCCCGGCCACGACTTCGCGTGCGCGTCCTGATCCACCCCTTTCGCGGTCCGCCGCCCGGACCGCCGAGCCGCCACGTCGGAGCTGTCATGAGCCGCTACGTCGCCCCGCTGGGCTTCACCCTCGCCGCCGTCTGGGTGGCCGTCCTGTTCGTCCTGGCCAGCGGAAACCACTGAGCCGGCACCGCCCCACGCCGTCGACGTGGGGCGGTCGCGTCGACCGGTCGGCAGCTCGCCGACTCGGTCAGATCATGCGGGAGGACCAGAGCAGGCTGAACGCACCCGCGCAGAGAGCCAGCAGCAGGGCGATGCCCGCGTACCACTGGGTGATCTCCCTCGGCTCGGTACGGAACCCGATCGAGCTGCCCATGTCCTGGTACACCTGCTTCAGCTCGTTGACCGTCGCCGCCTCGTAGAAGAAGCCTTCGGTGGTCTCGGCCAGCTCGGCCAACGCGAACCGGTCCACCGGCACCCGCTGCAACTGACCGCCGATGTCGACGTGACCCGCGTCGGTGCCGAAGGCGATGGTGGAGACCGGCACGTTCGCCGCCTGCGCGGCGGCAGCCGCCTCCTCCACCGAGCGTCCGGCCGTGCGGAAGCCGTCGGAGAGCAGCACGATCCGGGCCGGCGGGATACCGGCCGCCCCGTCGGCCGGCACCGTCCGGATCGCCTCCAGGCAGGTGAAGACCGCCTCGCCGGTCGCCGTCGCCTCGGCCAGCACCAGCCCGTCGATGGCACTGGTCACCGCGGGACGGTCCTTGGTCGGCGGCACCAGCACGTTGGCCGACTTGGCGAAGGAGACCAGCCCCACGTTGTACGTCTCCGGCAGCTCGGCGACGAACTGTTTGGCCGCCTCCTGGGCGGCCTCCAGCCGGTTCGGCGGAACGTCGTCGGCCTGCATCGACAGCGACACGTCGATGGCCAGCATGATGGTGGCCCGCTCCAGCGGCTCCCGGGTGTCCACCGCCGGTCGGGCCAGCGCCCCGGCCAGCACCAGCAGGGCCAGCAGGAACGCGGTGGCCGGCAGGTGCCGACGCCAGCCGAGCCCTTTCGGCGCCACGGTACGCAGCAGGTCCACGTTGGTGAACCGCAGCGCGTAGTCCCGTCGGCGCAGCTGCCGCCAGATGTACAGCGCGGCGAGGGCGAGCACCGGCAGCACGGCCAGCAGCCACCACGGTTGCAGCAAGCGAATCATCGTGTCGTCCCCCGGGTGCGGGCGTGCCGCGCAGCGGCCACGAAGCGCACCATGTCCAGCAGCCAGTCTCGGTCGGTACGCAGTCGCAGGTGGGCGGCGCCGGCCGCCCGCAACGCCGCGGAGATCTCCGCACGTTGGGCGGCGGCCGCCGCCGCGTAACGGTGCCGCAGGCGCGGATCGGCGGTCTGCACCTCGTGCAGTTCGCCGGTCTCCGGGTCGATCACCGGAAGCACGCCGACGTCGGGCAGCTCCAGCTCTCGCGGATCGACCACCTCGATCGCCAGCACGTCGTGTCGTACCCGCAGCTTGCGCAGCGGGCGCGCCCACTGGGCGGGCGGGGCGAGGAAGTCGGAGATCACCACGGCGACGCCCCGCCGCCGAGGTGGACGGTTGAGCATGTCCACCAGCGCGCCGAGGTCTCCCCGGCCCGGCCGGCTCTCGGTGCCGGCGATGGCCCGCAGCATCCCCTGGGCCTCCTTGCGCCCGGAGCGGGCCGGCAACCGGACCAGGCGACCCGGTCCCGCCGGTACGGCGGGTCGACCCCGCCGAGGCGCCGGGGTGTCCGCTCCGCTGCCCACGACGGCTCCGATGCGGTTGCCGCCCCGCACGGTCAGGTGCGTGATCGCGGCAGCCGCCGCGATCACCACGTCCCGCTTGAGCCACCGGCCGGTGCCGAAGTCCAGGCTCGCCGAGAGGTCCACCGCCAGCCAGGTCTCCAACTCGCGGTCGGCCACCGTACGCCGCACGTGCGCGGTGGTGGTGCGGGCGGTCACCGGCCAGTCCATCCGGCGTACGTCGTCGCCGGGACGGTACTCGCGCGACTCGCCGGCCTCGCTGCCCGGTCCGGGCAACAGGCCCGCGTAGTCACCCTGTAGAAGCCCGTCGAGCTTGCGGGTCACCATCAGTTGCAGCCGGGACAGCACGGCACCGGAACGGTTGGCGACCGCCAGGTGGTCCGGCTCGCCGGGTCGAGGGGTGGTCGATGTCACGGCCGCTGCCCGGGCCACCCCGAGGTAGGAGCCACCGCCCCGGCGGGCGGGGTGGCCTGCTGCCGGGGTGCCACCGACGGCAGCGGGATGGTCGACATCACCCGGTGCACCACGTGGTCGGCGGGAACGTCGTCGGCGAGCGCGTCGTAGCTGAGCACCAGCCGGTGCCGCAGGATGTCCGGCGCGATGTCCTGCACGTCCTGCGGCAGGGCGTAGTCCCGCCCGCGCAGCAGGGCCAGCGCCCGGGTGGCCCGCACCAGCCCGAGCGAGGCCCGGGGGCTGGCACCGTACTGGATCAGTTGCGCCACGTCGGGCATGCCGTGTTCCGCCGGCGCACGCGTGGCCAGCACCAGCCGGACCGCGTAGTCGACCAGGGCGTTGTGCACGAAGACCTGGTCGGCCTTGTGTTGCAGGGCGACCAGGTCGTCGGTGTCGAACACGGCGACGGGCTCGGGCGGGGCCACCCCCATCCGGTAGACGATCTCCCGCTCCTCGGCGTCGGTCGGATACCCCACGACGATCTTCATGAGGAAGCGGTCCCGCTGCGCCTCCGGCAGCGGATAGACCCCTTCCTGCTCGATCGGGTTCTGCGTCGCCATCACCAGGAACGGGTTCGGCACCCGGTGGCTCTCGCCGCCGATCGACACCTGCCGCTCGCTCATCACCTCCAGCAACGCGGACTGCACCTTGGCCGGGGCCCGGTTGATCTCGTCGGCGAGCAGGAAGTTGACGAAGACCGGCCCCAGCTCGACGTCGAACTTCTCACTGGACTGCCGGTAGATCCTGGTGCCCATGATGTCGGCCGGCACCAGGTCCGGGGTGAACTGCACCCGGGCGAACGACCCGCCGACCACCTTGGCGAGCGTCTCCACGGCGAGGGTCTTGGCCACTCCCGGTACGCCCTCCAGCAGACAGTGCCCACGGGCGAGCAGCGCGACGAACATTCGCTCGACCATCCGGTCCTGCCCGACGATCACCCGCTTGATCTCGAACAGCGCCCGCTCCAGCAGGGTGGCGTCCTGCGCCGGGGTGGTCGGCGGCGCGGACGCCTGCGGTTGTGCCCCGTTCGGCGGCGGGGCGTCGGGCGTGGTCGGCTGGGCCACTGGTCCTCCACAGCGTGATCGGTCGTCGCGGCGTGTGCGGTAACAAGCCTCGCATGCCCGCCTGAGTACCGACGGAGGGAGCGACCGATTTTCGCCCCACCGTTCCGACACGGAGGAATCGCCGATCACCAGTGGACAAAAGCCACCCCGGCGTGTGTACCATTCTTCCGTCGCCGGGCGGCTTCCCCCGTGGCCGCCCGGCGCTCACTCTTCCCCGCCGACCTAGACTGAGCGGGATGACCCACCCCGACATCCCCACCGAGGCACTGCCCTGTTCGGCGCGTGGGTGTCAGGCCCGCGCCCGCTGGGCGCTGCGCTGGAACAATCCTCGGCTGCACCCGCCCGAGCGGCGCAAGACCTGGCTCGCCTGCGAGGCGCACCGGTCGTCGCTCGGTGACTTCCTCGACGCACGAGGCTTTCTGCGTGAGGTCGCCCCGCTGCCGGGATCGCCTACGCTCGAAGAGTGGACGCGTACAACGGGAAGTCAGCCCGGTGAGCGATGACGCGGCTCCGGCCCCGAACTCGGCCGGGCCGATCAGCCCGCTCGAACCGTGGCCGGACACCGTCCAGTGGCAGTCGATCTCGACCGACCTGATCTGGGTGGAGTTGCTGCGGCTGGCGATCGGGGTCGCCTTCGTCTCGGCCGTGCTCGGGGTCAGTTGGGTGCTGACCGACTCCTGGACGGTCCCCGCGGCGCTCGGCGCGGTCGGGCTGTTCGCGCTCTGGCGCGCGGTGACCATCGTTCGGGCGGTACGCGCCTGGGGCTACGCCGAACGTGAGGACGATCTGCTGGTCCGGCACGGCCTGCTGGTGCGTCGGCTCTCCATCGTCCCGTACTCGCGGATGCAGTTCGTCGACGTCAGCGCCGGCCCGCTGGAGCGGGCGTTCGACCTGGCGACCGTGCAGTTGCACACCGCCGCCGCGGCCAGCGACGCCCGGGTGCCGGGGCTGCGTCCCGCCGAGGCGTCCCGGCTGCGGGACCGCCTGACCGCACTCGGCGAGGACCGGGCGGAAGGACTGTGAGCGGGTCGGCCGGTCCGGATCCGGACCGGGCTCCAGCCACCACCGACGATCGGGATCAGGTCGGGGCCGCTCACGACCCACCGGACGCGGGCCAGCCGTCCGACGACACCGCGCCGGCCGAGCCTGCACCGGCCGGATCGGGGCCTCCGCCCGTCGGATCGGCCGGGCCGACGCAGGCGCAGCCGGCCCGGCAACGGCTCCATCCGTTGAGCCCTGCGTTGCACGGTGCCAAGTCGCTGGCCGTGGTCATCGCCGGGCTCTCCTGGTCGACCCTGTCCCGGGTCGGGTTCGGCTGGTTCGTCGCGATGGTGATCGTGCTCGCGCTCGGCGCGAGCGTGCTGGCCGTGGTCAGCTGGTACAACACCGGCTACCAGGTGGTCGGGCGGGAGCTGCGCATCCACGAGGGGTTGCTCTGGCGGCGTACCCGGGCGATTCCGCTGGAACGACTCCAGGCCGTCGAGGTGGTCCGGCCGTTGCTCGCGCAGCTCACCGGGCTGGCGGAGCTACGGCTGGAGGTGGTCGGCGGCGGTAAGACCGAGGCGCCGCTGGCGTACCTCGGTGTCGCCGAGGCGGCCGTGTTGCGGCAGCGCCTGCTGGCTTTGGCGGGTCACCCCTCGACCGCGGTGGCGACGGGCGGGTCGCAGCCGGCCGGCACCGAGCCGGCACCGCCGTCCGGGCGGCCGCTGCACGCGGTGCGCAACCGGGACCTGCTGATCAGCCAGTTGCTGACCCCGCAGGCGTTCCTGCTGCCCTTCGGGGTGGTCTTCGTGGCGGCGCAGTTCCTGTCGGAGGGCTCCTGGTCCTTCATCGCGGTGGCCAGCACGCTCACCGCGATGGCCGGTGTCCTGCTGCAACCCATCCGCCGGGTCCTCGACGACTGGCGGTTCCAACTGGCCCGTGACGAGGACCGGCTGCGGATCCGCAACGGTCTGCTGGAGACCAGGTCGCAGACGGTCCCGTTGCACCGGGTGCAGACCGTACGGGTGGCCTGGCCGCTGCTGTGGCGGATGAAGGGCTGGCTCCGGCTCCGCCTGGAGGTGGCCGGTTACGCCGCCGGTGAGGCCGACGAGCGCAACCGGCCGGACCGGCTGCTGCCCGTCGGCGACCAGCCGACCGGCGAGATGATCGTCGCCGAGGTGCTGCCGGGGGTGGCGCTGTCGTCGTTGCCACTGCGGCCACCGCCGCCCCGGGCCCGCTGGGTCAACCCGTTGAGCCGCCACGTCCTCGGCGCCGGTCTGACCGAACAGGTCTTCGCGGTCCGCTCCGGCCTGCTCACCCGCCGACTGACGATCGTGCCGTACGCCCGGTTGCAGAGCGTACGGGTGGTGCAGGGCCCGGTGCAGCGGCTGCTCGGGTTGGCCACCGTGCACGCCGACACCGCCGGTGGGGCGGGCGCCGCGGCGGTGGACCGGGACCTCGCCGACGCCTGGGCGTTGGCGGCGGAGCTGACCGCGCGAGGCCGGGACGCCCGCCGCGTCGGCTGACCGCTGCGACGGTCAGAGCGTGGTTGAGGAGGCGCTGTTCAGCGTGGGGTGGGAATGGCGGGCGGCGACGCGGGCACCTCGTCGACGGCGGGTGGGTCGGTCGCGGTGCGGCGGGCCTTCCGGCGGGCCCACCAACGTTCGGCCCAACCGACCACCAGAAAGGTCATCCCGACGTACGCCCAGCCCACCAGCACGTCGATCACGTAGTGCTCGCCGCTGTAGACCAGGGTGAAGGTCATCGCCAGCGGGTAGGCCAGCAGCAGCGGCCACCAGCGCAGCCGGACGCTACGCAGGAAGAACAGCACGACGAACAGGGCGAAGGCGGTGTGCAGCGACGGCATCGCGGCCACCGGGTTCGAGGCCAGTTGACCGGCGTTGAGCAGGTTGCCCGCGCCGTGCATGCCGAACGCCTTCCAGCCCCGGGTGGAGATCCGGGCGACCTCCTCGATCAGCCCGTTCTGCGCCGCCCACCAGGGTGGTGCGGCCGGGTAGAGGAAGTAGGTGATCAGGCCGGTGGCGCAGAGGAAGAACCAGCGGCGCATGAACGCCGCCCACCGGCTGCGCTCACGCATCCAGAGCACCGCGGCGGCGGCCAGCGCCGCCACGAAGTGGGAGAAGTACACCCAGCTGACCAGGACGTCCCACCAGCGCACCTGCGGGTGGTAGAGGTGCTGCTGCAACCAGACGGTCGGCACCTGGCCGTCCATGGCCCAGCCGAACATCAGGCGGTCCGCCAGGATCAACTCGTAGGCGTGCGGCACGGTCCCGTCGTGGTAGGCGAACCCCCGGGACAGGTTGTAGGCCACCAGCAGCAGCACCACCGGCACCCAGTCCCGGGCGAAGCGCAGGTGGCTGCGCCACGGACGACTGGAGTGCCAGGCGATGGTGCCGGCCCAGATCCAGAAGAACGCGTACACCGGGTCGGTGGGCAGGCCGATGACGAGCCAGCCCACCACGAAGGCGACGCCCCAGACCGACATGGCGATCACGCGGCGACGCCCGCCGTCGCGCGGGGCGGGCGGCTCGGCCGAGGCAGGGGGCTGGGGGTCGGTCATGGCAGACATCGCGGACAAGGTTAGCGGCGACCTGCGTACGACCCGACGCAGGAGCACCTGCGACGTCGTGGCACATCTGCCCGGCCGCGTGGTCCGGGTCTCCCCGAGCACCTACGCTGTGCCCATGCGGGAGCAACCGGATCGAGCCCTGGCCCCGGGTCTGACCGCCCGGGTCGAGTTGACCGTCACCGACGCCGACACCGCTCAGGCGCTCGGCTCGGGTGACGTCCCGGTGCTCGGCACACCACGGGTGCTGGCCCTGGCCGAAGCGGCGACCGTGGCCGCGACCGCCCGTGACCTGCCGAGCGGTGCCACCACCGTGGGCACCCGGGTGGAGTTGGCGCACCTGGCCGCCACCCCGGTGGGCCGTACGGTCGTGGCGCAGGCCCGGCTGACCGAGGTCGACCGTCGCCGGTTGGTCTTCGAGGTCGACGTCACCGAGGGCGGGCAGACCGTCGCCGAGGGGCAGGTGGAGCGGGTCCTGGTGGACCGCGCCCGGTTCGTGCAACGCGCCGGTGCCGCGATATGACCACGGTGGGCCGGTTCGTCGAGGTCGCCGACCGGGTGTTCGTGCTCCGTGAGCCGGTGCTCGCGGTCAACGTCACGCTGGTGCTGGGCGACGGCGCCGCGCTGCTGGTCGACACCCTTTCCACCACCGGTCAGGCGGCCGAGCTGGCCACTGCGGTACGCGCGGTCACCACCGACCCGCTGACGCTGGTGAACACCCACCACCACTTCGACCACTGCTTCGGCAACGCCGCCCTGGCCGGTGATCCGCCCCGACCGGTGTGGGCGCACGAACTGGCCGCTGTGGCGATGCGCGACGAGGCGGACCGGTTGCGCCGCGAGGCGTACGCGGAGCTGCACCCCGGGCATCCGGAACTCGCCGCCGAGGCGGCCGACACCGAGCTGCTGGCACCCAGCCATACCGTGCGTACCGAGGCGGTCCTCGACGTCGGTGGCCGGCGGGTGATGCTGCGTCATCCCGGGCGGGGTCACACCGACGCCGACCTCGTCGTGCAGGTGCCCGACGCCGATGTGCTGGTCGCCGGTGATCTGGTCGAGCAGGGCGGGCCTCCGGCGTTCGAGGACTCGTACCCGTTGCAGTGGCCCGACGCGCTGGCCGAGTTGTCGCGGTCGATCTCACCGTCGACGGTGGTCGTACCCGGGCACGGCGACCTGGTCGACGCCGAGTTCGTCCGGGCCCAGCACGCCCAACTGGTGGACTTGGCCTGGCTGATCCGGGCCGGGCACACCGGCGGCGCGCCGCCGGAGCGGGTCGCCGCCGACGCTCCGTTCCCGGCCCGTCCCGCGCTGACCGCCGCACGACGTGGCTACGCCGAACTCGACGGCACCGCCTGAGCCCGTCGGCGCGGCGAGCCCAGGCGGGCCGGGTCGCCGCGACCGGCGGTGTCGGGGGCGGCGGTGTCGGGGGCTGCGGTCAGTCGCCGTAGCGCTGCCGCACCTCGGCGCGGGTGGGCATGGCGACCGCCCCACCGGGACGCTCACAGACCAGACCGGCGACCCGCAGCGCGTAGCCGACCCGGGCGTGCCAGCCGGACGGCTCGACCGGCTCGCCGCCGGTCAACAGGTCGGCGACCAGAGCAGCCATCACCGAATCGCCCGCGCCGGTGGCGTCCACGGCGGCCACCTTCGGCGCGGGTACGCGTACCGGATCGGCGTCCGCGGCGGCGACCACCGCGCCGGCGGCACCGAGGGTGACCACGACGGTGGCCGCGCCAAGTTCACGGAGGTAGACCGCCACCGACTCGACCGGCTCGCCGGGATAGAGCAGTTCCGCGTCGGCGGCGCTGAGCTTGACCAGGTGCGCTCCGGCGGCGAACTCGGCGACCACCTCGCGTAGCTCGCCCAACGCCTGCGGACCGGTCAGCAGCCGGGGCCGCACGTTGGGGTCGAAGACCCGCAGGCCCGCAGCCGCCGCCCAGGCCCGACGGGCAGCGGCCAAGGTCCTCGGCGCGAGCAGCACGATCGAACCGCAGTAGACCACGTCGGCGCCCTCGACCAGCGTCACGTCGAGCTGGTCGGGTCCGAGCAACGCGTAGGAGGGCGGCTCGCCGTAGAAGCGGAAGTCCGGCTCCGCGCCGGAGAAGGTGGCCACGGCCAGCGTGGTCGGCACCGCCACGGTGACCGCACCGGCGAGCCCGACCTGTTCGGCGGTGAGGAAGGCGCGGATCCGGTCGGCCAGCACGTCGTCGCCGAGCGATCCGACGAACTGCACCGCGCCGCCGAGCCGGGCGACACCGACGGCGACGTTCAGCGGTCCACCACCGATCGCCTGCCGGTAGACCGGCGCGCCGTCGCACTCGGCGTCCAGCAGGTCGACGAGCGCCTCGCCGAGCACCACCGCGTATCCCATCGTCAGGTCCTTCCCGTCTGCCGTACGTGATGCCCAGGCTGGCACAGCGGATGTGTGCGGGGCGTGGAAGCCACGGTATTGGCGCGGCCTGGGCGCGGCGAACCCGGCCCGTTTCACACATCGAGATGCGGCTATTGCGTCAACCGGACCGACATGGTGGGATGAGGATGCCGGATGGCGCGGGGCTGCGCGTCCACCGGCGCCGGGCTTCACATCGCGCGAGGGCATTCACGCGTCGACACTCCGCTGGCGACAGCGTGCCGGTTGGGCCATCGTCCCCATCCGCACGGTCGCCGCGTAGTCGTATTCGCCCGCAGTAGCGGGGGCGACATCCCGCCACCCGCGCGTTCGGCAGGGCGCACCTACCGTGTTGCGCCCTGCGAGTCAGGAGAACCCGTGAACCGTCCACGCTTGGCCGCGCTGATAACCGCGGCTTTCACTTTTCTCGCGGGGGCGGTCGTTGTGACCGCCAGCCCCGATCCGGCGTCCGCGCACGGCGCGGCGATGACGCCGGGTGCCCGCACCTACCTGTGTTGGCGCGACGGTCTCACCCAGACCGGTGAGATCCGGCCGAACAACCCGGCCTGCGCCGCCGCCGTCGCGCAGAGCGGGACGAACTCGCTCTACAACTGGTTCAGCGTGCTGCGTTCGGACGCCGGTGGCCGGACCACCGGCTTCATCCCGGACGGTCAGCTGTGCAGCGGCGGGGCCACCGGCTTCCGCGGCTTCGACCTGGCCCGCAACGACTGGCCGCTGACGCACCTGACGGCCGGGCGCACCATGGAGTTCCGGTACAGCAACTGGGCGCACCACCCGGGCACGTTCTACTTCTACGTGACCCGGGACAGCTGGAGCCCGACCCGGGCGCTGGCCTGGAGCGACCTGGAGGCCCAGCCGTTCCTGACGGTGACCAACCCGCCGCAGCGTGGTGCGGTCGGCACCAACGACGGCCACTACTACTTCACCGGCACCCTGCCGTCGAACAAGAGCGGCCGCCACATCATCTACTCCCGGTGGGTCCGCTCGGACAGCCAGGAGAACTTCTTCGGCTGCTCCGACGTGGTCTTCGACGGTGGCAACGGTGAGGTGACCGGTATCGGTGGCAACCAGACCACCCCGCCGCCGAACCCGACCACCCCGCCGCCGAACCCCACCACCCCGCCGCCGAACCCCACCACGCCGCCGCCGAACCCGACCACCCCGCCCCCGGGCAACGGAGGCTGCTCGGCCACCATCAAGGTGACAAACAGCTGGTCCGGTGGCTTCCAGGGTGAGGTCGAGATCAAGAACACCGGCAGCTCGGCGCTGAACGGCTGGACCGCGAACTGGACCTGGCCCAGCGGTCAGCAGATCAGCCAGGTCTGGAACGCCACCCACACGGCGTCCGGATCGTCGGTGACGGTCAGCAACGTGTCGTACAACGGCTCCCTCGGGGCCAACGGCAGCACGACGTTCGGCTTCCTTGCCAGCGGCAGCGAAGCGACGCCAACCGCAACCTGCACCAGCAGCTGATCACCAGCAGCACGAAGGGGGCCCCGCTCGGGGCCCCCTTCCGCTTGTCCGCTCCGGGTCTGGGCGCTCGACGTCCGTCCGCTCAGCGCACCACGGAGTCCTTCCGCTCCGGTCAGCGCACCATGGAGCCGACGACGGGCTTGGTCAGCAGGGCCGACTGGTTGCGCTGGATGCCCGGGTCGAGGGTCTTCGCGACGAAGATGGCGTGCCAGATGCAGAAGATCAGCACGGTCCACACCTTGCGGGAGTGGTCCGCCTCCTCCCGCTTGTGCTCCTCCAGCAGCCGCAGCGCGTACGACAGGTCGAGCAGGTCACCGGCGCCGGAGGTGGAGAGCACGTGCCGGGCCCACTCGTACATCTCGCCCCGCAGCCAGACCCGGGTCGGGGTCGGGAAACCCAGCTTCTTGCGGTTGACGATGGCCGGCGGCACCACACCCTGCAACGCCTGACGCATGGCGTACTTGGTGGCGTCGGAGCGTGGCGGCAGCTTCAGCTCGACCGGGATCTTCGCCGCCACCTCGAACACCGCCCGGTCGAGGAAGGGCACCCGCACCTCCAGCGAGTGCGCCATGGAGATCCGATCCGCCTTGACCAGGATGTCGCCGCGCAGCCAGGTGTAGAGGTCGACGTACTGCATCTTGGTGACGTCGTCCAGCTCGGTGCACTCGGCGTAGATCGGCGCGGTCACGTCGGTGTAGCGCACCGAGGGGTCGTAGCGGCGCAGCAGGTGCTGCTTCTCCTCCTCGGTGAACATCCGGGCGTTGCCGTAGTAGCGCTGCTCGATCGGGGTGGTGCCGCGCTCCAGGAAGCTCTTGCCCTTGACGCCCTGCGGGATCGCCTTGGAGACCGCCCGCAGGCCCTTCTGCACCCCACCGGGCAGGCCGTTGACGCTGCTCAGCGAGAGCGGCTCCCGGTAGATCGTGTAACCGCCGAAGAACTCGTCCGCACCCTCGCCGGAGAGGACCACGGTGACGTGCTCGGCGGCCTTCTTGGCGACGAAGTAGAGCGGCACCAGCGCCGGGTCGGCGACCGGGTCGTCGAGGTGCCAGACGATCTTCGGAAGCGCCTCGATCATGTCCTGCGGACCGATCTTGGTGGGGATGGTGGTCACGTCGAGGTGGCGGGCCGACTCCTGGGCGACGTCGATCTCCGAGTACCCGGGCACGTCGTAGCCGACGGTGAAGGTGAGGATGTTCGGGTTGAACTCCCGGGCCAGCGCCACCACGGCGGTCGAGTCGATCCCGCTGGACAGGAACGAGCCGACCGGCACGTCCGAGCGCATGTGCATGCGTACGCTCTCCCGCAGCGTCTCCCGGATCTCCTGGTAGAGCTTCTGCTCGTCGGCGACCGGAGCGGGCCGGAATACCGGCTGGTACCAGCGGCGCACGTCGATCCGGCCGCCCGGGGTCCAGGTGAGGTACTCCCCGGAGCCGATCCGGCTGATCCCCCGGTGCAGGGTGCCGGGCTCGGGCACGTACTGCAGGGTCAGGTAGTGGCTGAGGTTGGCCGTGTCGACCCCGGCGTCCCCGGCGTACGCCGACTGGGCGAAGGGCAGCAGGGCCTTCTTCTCCGAGGCGAGGTAGAGCCCGTCGCCGGTCTCCAGGTAGTGCAGCGGCTTGATGCCGTAGTAGTCCCGGGCGCCGAACGCGCGGCGCTGCTGGCGATCCCAGATGACGAAGGCGAACATGCCCCGCAGCCGGGTGAGCACCTGCTCGCCCCAGTAGTGGTAGCCGGCGACGATCACCTCCCCGTCGCCGTTGGTGGCGAACCGGGCCCCGAAGTCGCGGATCAGCTCCTCGCGCAGCTCGATGTAGTTGTAGATCTCGCCGTTGAAGGTCAGCAGGTAGCGCCCGTCGGCGTAGGGCAGCGGCTCATGGCTGAGTGCGACGTCGATGATCGCCAACCGCTTGTGGGCGAACACCCCGTCCGCGTACCGGCCGGAGGCGTCGCCGACCACCTCGACCCCGGTCTCGTCCGGGCCGCGATGGTGCAGGCATTCCAACGCCGCAGCGATGTTGTCGCGGTGGGCGGCGGCATCGCCACGTGCACTGAAGAAAGCCAGGAGTCCGCACATGTCCGTCATCTTTCCACGGGTGCCCGACGGCCGTCGCGGCACTGTCGGGGTCACCGGTGGGTCGCCCCGGGCGGGGTTCGCGGTACCGTCGGCACCAGCAATGAGGCGAAGGGAGCGGGGCATGTCCGAGGAACGCAAAGACGGCACCGAGTCGCACGATCCGGACTTCCCACCGGCGTTCCTGTCGTTCATGCGGCAGGGCTGGCGGGACACCACCTTGCCGGTCGGTCCCCGGCCGGAGGTGCCGAACTACGCCAAGCGTCGGGCCGCCCTCTCGGCGGCCTTCCCGGGCGAGACGCTGGTGATCCCCACCGGCGGTGAGAAGGTACGCGCCAACGACACCGAGTACCGGTTCCGGCCGGGCAGCGACTTCGCGTACCTCACCGGCGACCACGACCCGGACAGCGTGCTCGTGCTACGGCCGAACGGCTCGGGTCACGACGCCACGCTGTACATGCGGCCCCGCTCGTCGCGGGAGAACGACGAGTTCTTCCGCAGCCGCCACGGCGAACTGTGGGTGGGTCGGCGACACACCCTCACCGAGAAGTCGACCGAGTTGGGCCTGCCCACCGCCGACCTGACCGAGCTGGACGCGGCACTGGCCGGGCTGGCCCCCGCCCGGACCCGGGTGCTGCGCGGCTTCGACGCGCAGGTGGACGCCGCGGTGCGGCCCTGGGACGGCCCCCGCGAGGAGGGGCAGCCGGCCCGCGACCGCGAGCTGGCCATCGCCATCGCGGAGTTGAAGCTGGTCAAGGACGAGTGGGAGATCGCCCAGCTTCAGGAGGCGATCGACGCCACGGTGCGCGGCTTCGAGGACGTGGCCCGGGTGCTGCCGGCCGATCGCGGCGTCTCCGAGCGGCTGCTGGAGGGTGTCTTCGCGCTGCGGGCCCGGCACGACGGCAACGACGTCGGTTACGGCTCGATCGTCGGCGCCGGTGAACACGCCACGATCCTGCACTGGGTGCACAACCACGGTGTCACCCGACCAGGTGAGCTGCTGCTGATGGACATGGGCGTGGAGGGGCGCAACCTCTACACGGCGGACGTGACGCGGGTGTTGCCGGTCAACGGGCGGTTCACCCCGCTGCAACGCCAGGTCTACGACATCGTGTACGCGGCACAGCAGGCCGGCATCGACTTCATCAAGCCGGGGGTGGCGTTCAAGGACGTCCACCGCACCTGCATGCGGGTGCTCGCCGAAGGGCTGGCGGACTTGGGGCTGCTGCCGGTGAGCGTGGACGAGGCGATGGACGACTCCTCCACCGTCTACCGCCGGTGGACGCTGCACGGCTTCGGGCACATGCTCGGCATCGACGTGCACGACTGCACCAACGCCCGGAAGGAGATGTACCGCGACGGCACCCTGGGCGAGGGGTACGTGCTCACCGTGGAGCCGGGGCTGTACTTCCAGCCGGAGGACGAGCTGGTACCGGAGGAACTGCGCGGCATCGGCATCCGGATCGAGGACGACGTGCTGGTCACCAACTCCGGCGCGGTCAACCTGTCGGCGGGGCTGCCCCGCCAGGCCGACGAGGTGGAGACCTGGTTGGCCGAGCAGCGTGAGGCCGGGCCACGACTGCCTGGCTGACCGAAGCGTCCGGCTGATCGGGCGACACGCACAGCAGACACGAGCAGCAGGGCGGGCCCCCGCCGGAGCGACGACACGGTCGCCTCGGCGCGGGGCCCGCCCTCGTCTGCCTGGGTGCACGTCCACCCACCCCCGGCCAACGCGTTCACGATCCGCTCAACCGCTTTCGACCGGATCCCGCGAGATGACACGCTGATGCCCGATCAGGTGCCAATGCGGGGGTATTTCGGATTCATCCTTCTCGCGAGGAACATTCTCATACGGTGGTCATCAGAGGGCTGCAAGACGTTTGTAGCAGCTCGCACCCATTCGTGCGGTGCGGGCCAGTCTGGTAGCAGGAAAGGGCGGAAGGCTCTGATGTCTGATGACGTGACCACTTCCTACGGTGGGCCGCCCCCGGCTCCACCACCCCCGGCACCGCCGGGGCTTCGACGGCGAAAACTGTGGCTGACCGCGGGCGTCGCCGGCCTGACCGGCGTCGTCGGTCTGGCCGCCCTGGGCGGGGTGGCCGCCCGCGACGACCGACCCGGCACATCGGGCCGGACGGACGCGCAGTCCAACGCCCGGCAGAATGTCAGCGACACCGGCAAGGCCGAGACGGCCGAGGGCCGCGACGCCAAGGACGAGGCAGCCGGCGACCGGGTCGGCCGCAAGGACGGCGACGGCAGGAAGAACGGCGGCGGCGAGAGCAGGGCGCACGAGGTTCCCTGCGACACCGACAAGCTGATCCAGGCGATCGTGCACGCCAACCAGAACCACGGCGGCGTGCTGAACCTGGCCCGGCACTGCACGTACGAGCTGACCCGCAGCGACGGTGGCAACGGGCTTCCGGTGATCACCAAACCGATCACCTTGACGGGTGAGGACAGCAAGCTCGTCCGGGCCGCGAACGTCGAGCGGTTCCGCATCCTCAACGTCGGCCGCGGCGGTCACCTGACCCTGAAGGGTGTGACGGTCAAGGGCGGCCAGACCACCACCGGCATGATGCTCGCGGCACCCGCCACGACCTGGAACTTCGACGTGGCGACCTCGACCCCGGCCACGGCTGCCGGGGCGAAACCCACGGCGACCGCGGCCAAGCCGGCGGCGAAGCCGACGGCCAAGGCGACGGCCAAGGCGAAGCCGACGACCAAGGCGGCATCGGCGGCGGCCAAGCCGACGACCAAGGCGGCACCAGCCAAGGCGGCGTCGGCGGCCAAGGCAGCGCCAGCGGCCAAGGAAGGCAGCGCCGCAGTGGACGTCGGCGGGCCGAGCATCGCCGCCGACGGCGTCGACGGGGGCGGCATCCTGGTGCAGCGCGGCGGCACCGCCGACCTGGTGGACAGTCGGATCGTGCAGAACCAGGCCAGCCGCAACGGAGGCGGCATCGCCAACTACGGCACCACCACGATCCGCACCAGCACGGTCGAGCAGAACAACGCCGGCTCTTTCGGCGGTGGTGTGTTCAACCTGGGCACCCTGCGGGTCGAGGAGTCGAAGATCGTCTACAACTCCTCGGGCAGTGGGGGCGGCGGCATCGCCAACGGCGCCATCCCCAACGGCGGCGCCGACACGGGCGGCACGGTCTGGATCTGGAAGAGCACGATCAGCCACAACCGGACCGGGGTGCTGGGCGGCGGCGTTCTGCTCAACGGCGGCGACACCACCGCGGTGCAGAGCCAACTGACCGACAACACCAGCAGCGTCGACGGCGGTGGGTTGATCGCCATCGGTGACAGCCGGGTGAGCCTGGAGCACGTACTGGTCACCCGGAACTTCGCCGACGACGACGCCGGTGGGCTGGGCTTCGCCCAGGACGCCATCGCCGTCATCACCGACAGCACCCTGACCGAGAACGCGGCCGGAGTCGGCGGAGCCGGGGGCCTGTTCAACGACGGGGCTTCGGTGACCCTGAAGGACTCCGAGTTGCGGGCGAACCAGGCATTGGGAGCGATCGGCCTGGCCGGCGGCATCGTCAACCAGGGCGGCGTGACCACGCTGATCCGGACCAATGTGATCGACAACGTCGCCAACAACCAACCTGGCGGCATCTACACCGACAACGACCAGGTGGAGATCGACAGGCAGTCTGCGGTCACCGGGAACCGCCCGACCAACTGCGTCGGCAGCCCGGTCATCCCGGACCGTTGCTTCGGCTGATCGTCGGTCGACCAGCGATACAGGACAGCACCACCACATAGAGAGGGCTCCTCCGCGCTGCTCGACGGTGCGGAGGAGCCCATCCTGTTGCCTGGCCCGCTCACCCCCGCCCGGGTCGACCGCTGCTGATCCGAGCGGGTCCGGGCGGAAGCCACCGGTGCGTACCGGTCACCGCTGCCCTGGGGTCACTGACCATCCGCGTACCTAATGTGGGGTTATTTCGGATAAGGGCTTGAGGCGAGGAACCTTCTCATACGGTGTTTCTGGGAGCTACAACCGATTTGTAGCAGGGGACGCTCGCCTGTGCGTGACGACCCTGTCTGGTACGACGAGAGGGCAGAGAGCTCCGATGTCCAACTTCCTAGCTAAGAACAACGCCAGCGAGCCGGAGGCGACGCCCAAGCGGCGCCGCAAGCTCTGGCTCGCCAGCGGCGTCGCCGGGCTCACCGGCGTGGTCAGCATCGCCGCCGTCGGTGTCGCCACCGGCGCCGGCGCGGTCGGCACCGACGGTCTCCGCTGGTCCACCGCCCAGCAGGTCAGCAGGGACGGCGACCAGAGCGCGGAGGCGACCGCGACACCCGAGGGACACAAGGGCAAGCGGGACGACCGTGCCGGAGGCGACCACGGTGGCAAGCGCGGTGAGGACCGCGGCAAGGACGTGCCCTGCGACAGCGACAAGCTGATCCAGGCACTCGTCTACGCCAACGAGAACCACGGTGGCGTCCTCAACCTGGCCAAGGGCTGCACCTACACCCTGACCCGGTCCGACTCGGTAGACGGGACCGGCCCCAACGGCCTGCCGGTGATCACGGAGAACGTCGTGCTCAAGGGACACGACACCAAGATCGTCCGGGATGCCACCGCCGAACAGTTCCGGATCCTCAACGTCGGACGCGGTGGGAACCTGACCGTCAAGGGTCTGACGATCAAGAACGGCCAGACCACGGCGCTGGCGGTCGCCGGTGACACGCCGGAGGCGATCTGGTCGCGGTTCTCCAACTCGGTGGAGGCGACCAAGGCCGCCGAGGCGAAGAAGGAGTACCTGTCGCTGCTCCAGGCCAAGCCCAAGGGCATCGCGCTCAAGGCCAAGGCCCAGAGTGCGCCGTCGGTGCTGGCCGACCCGGAGTCCAACGACGGTGGTGGCGTCCTCGTGCAGCCCGGCGGCACCGCCTCCTTCGAGGAGACGCACATCGTCGCCAACCAGGCCGGGGGCGTCGGTGGCGGTCTGGCCAACTTCGGTAAGGCCAGCCTCTACCACACCACGGTCGCCGACAACACCGCCTTCCTCTACGGCGGCGGCATCTTCAACGCGGGCGTGCTGCGGGTGACCGAGTCGACCGTGCGCAACAACGACGCGATCATCGGCGGTGGCGGCATCGCCAACGGTGCCGCGTTCATCTTCCGCGAGGACATCGACGGTGGCACCGCCTGGATCGAGAAGACCGAGGTCACCACCAACGAGGTGCTCGGCTTCGGTGGCGGTGTGCTCGACATCGAGGGCAACACCACCGTGCGGCAGTCCAAGGTCATCGGAAACACCGCGGTCCTGGCCGGCGCCGGGGTCACCGCGGCCGGCGATGACAGCACGCTCGAACTGTCCCAGGTCGAGATCGCCAAGAACACCACGGCCGGCGTCGGCGGCGGCTTGGGCCTCGGCTTCGGTGCCATCGCCAACGTCGAGGAAACCAAGATCGTCGAGAACAAGGCGGGCTTCTTCGGTGGCGGCGTGTTCAACGGCACCGGTGAGGCGACCTTCCGCAACAGCGAGATCAGCGGCAACCGGGCCGTCGGTCCGCTGGGCGTCGGCGGCGGCATCTTCACCGTCGCCGGTGTGATCGACCTCGAGAAGACGCGGGTGGCGCACAACTTCGCCACCCTCCCCGCCGGGGGCGTCTTCAACTTCGTCGGCACGGTGAACCTGGACGACAAGTCGGCCATCACGGCCAACAAGCCGACCAACTGCGCCGGCAGCGTCACCGCGATCACGGGATGCTTCGGCTGATCGTGATCTGACCGGCTTCGCCGGACTGAGGGGACGGGACTTCGGCCCCGCCGGGACCGATCCAGACGGATCGGACCGGCGGGGCCGGAGCACGTTCTGACTCGTGGTGCCGGGCTACCGCTGGACGAACACCGCCACGCTGCGCGCCGGTACGGTGAACGTGCCGCTGGACCGGTCGAAGGTGGCGGTACGCAGCACCGGGTCGGCCGAGGAGCGCAGCACCGGATGCAGCGACACGTCCGCCCCGCGCAGCCCGGTCACCCGCTGGGTGGCGGCCTCCGGGGTGGCGTTGAAGACCACCGTCACCGACGTCCACTGCCCACCGAGCCCCCGGGCGTCGAGGGTCATGGTGAGCACCCCCGGGGTCTCGTCCACCCCGGACAGCGGGAACGCCACCCGCTGCTGCACCTGCTTCGCGGTGGGTAGCCCGAAGACCGGCGACGAGGCCCGGATCCGCAGCAACTCGGCGTAGCGGGCATCGGTCAGCTCGACCGCCGCGCAGTCCGGCACCAGCGTCGGATCAGCCAGCAACGGCTGCGCGTACGGCCACTTGTCCCGGTTGTCCTCGGCCGGTGGCAGCCCGACGCCGAAGCCGTTGCCCTGGGCGCAGTCCCACCGGATCTGGTTGAAGTGGTCCCCGGAGTTGTACGAGTTGCGGTCCAGCGACTTCGACCGCAGCCGCTCCGTGCCGGTGGTGACGAAGCCGGCGCCCTGGCTCATCACCACGGTACTCAGCGCCAGCACCTGCATCCGGGCCCGATCCGTGGCCGAGGTGGCCTGCGGCAGCTTGTAGGCCAGCGCGTCGTACAGGATCTCGTTGTCGTGGGCGTCGACGTAGGTGACCGCCTCCCCCGGCGCGGCGGTGTAACCGGCCGGTGAGCCGTTGTAGTCGACCTGCGCGCCGGTCACCACCCGCCCCGACGAGTCGGTGAACCGGTAGTCGCGCAGGTTACCGGTCAGCCCCACCTTGACCAGGTCGTGCTGGTGCAACAGACGGGCCCGCTGCTCGGCGGCCGAGCCGTTGACCGGATCGCCGTTGGGGTCGGTGAAGAGGCCGGAGGCGAAACCCTGCCGGCGCGGGTTGTCGTCGAACGGACCACCGCCACGCACCGCGTCACGCAGCCGGTCGTTGAAGGTGCCGATCCCGGTACCGGCCATGTTGGCCTGGGTGGCCTGCACGAACCGGGCGTCGTCGGCCACCTCGCCGAAGTTCCAGCCCTCGCCGTAGAGCAGGATGGCCTTCCCGTCCACGCCGTCGCGGGCCACCGTCAGCTTGTCCAGCGCGGCGCGTACGGCCAGGATGTTCGCCTTCGGGTGATGGCCCATCAGGTCGAAGCGGAACCCGTCCACCTTGTACGCCTTCGCCCAGGTGACCAGCGAGTCCACCACCAGCTTGCCCATCATGGCGTGCTCCGGAGCGGTGTTGGCGCAGCAGGTGGAGGTGGCCACCGTGCCGTCGTCGAGCAACCGGTGGTAGTAGCCGGGGACGATCTGGTCCAGCACCGACCTCGGGTCGGCACCGGCGGCCGAGGTGTGGTTGTAGACCACGTCCATGACCACCCGCAGGCCCACCCCGTTGAGCCCGGCCACCATCTGCCGGAACTCGGTGGTCCGCCCGGCACCCTGCGGGTCGACCGCGTACCCGCCCTCGGGGACGGTGTAGTGCAGCGGGTCGTACCCCCAGTTGTAGCCGTCGGTCTCCTTCACCGCGGCCACGCACTCCTGCTGCCGAGGCGAGTCCGACGGCATCGCGGCCAGGTCGCAGTCCGGCTGCCGCTGGTCGGCCCGCCGCTCCGGGATGGTGGCGAAGTCGAACGCCGGCAACAGGTGCAGGTGGGTCACCCCGGCGTCGCCGATCGCCTTCAGATGCCGCATCCCGGCGGTGGTCGGGTCGGTGAAGGCGAGGAAGGTGCCCCGCCGCTGCGCCGGCACGGTCTCGTCGGCGATGGAGAAGTCCCGCACCGACAGCTCGGAGATCTGCACCTTCGCCGGGGGCACCGCCGCCGGTTTGCGCAGCCGCGTCCAGCCCGCCGGGGCGAGCGTCGGGTCGGTGAGGTCGACGATCTGACTGTGCGTGGAGTCCGCCGCCAACGCCACCGAGTACGGGTCGGTGACCGAGGCGGTGACCATCTGCTGCGTCGCCGGCTGCCACGCCTGCACCCGGTAGCGGTAGTACCTGCCGGTCCAGGAGCGCTGCCCGCGTACCGACCAGACACCGGTGCGGTCGTCCCGGCGCATCGCCACCGGCCGCGCGGTGGCCGTCGGCGAGTCGTACAGCTCCAGCGACACCGTCCGGGCCGTCGGCGCCCAGACCGACAGGGTCGGTACGCCACCGGTGAACGTGGCACCGAGCCGGGCGGAGGTGGCCGGTGCGTACACGTCGTCGAGCACGCCGGGCAGTTGCACGCCGGTGGCCCCGAGCAGGGTGCCGTCGGCGGCCCGCTCGGTCACCAGCACCTGCCCGCGCAGCGCCGCCGGCACCTTGGCCAGGTCGCGTCGGTCCAGGGTGAACGCCCGGTGGTCCCACAGGTGCGGGAAGGCCGTGCGCTGGGCCTCGGTGAGCCCGTTGCGCTGCGCGGTCAACGGCAGTTCGGTGTACGCCCCGACCAGCTCACCGTCGACCACGCGCACCCCGCCTCCGGCTGCGCTCACCAGCGTGTACGACCGGCCGTCGGTGGGTCCGGTGCGCCAGGCGACGGTGGACCTGTCGATCCAGTGCGCCCGCTGGCTGCTGATGTCGGTGTCCGCAGCGGCGCCGGTGGCGGTCGGCGGGAGCAGCCGACCCGGTGTCGCGGCGAGCAGCCAGACCTCCCGGCCGGTGTCGTCGAAGTCGAGCCGCTGGTCCTGCGGCAGGTCCTTCTCGTCACCGGAGTGGATGATGTAGCTCAGTCCGGTCGCCCCCTCGGCCAGCGGCACCCGGAACTGTGCGCCGAAGGAGTCGACCCGGGTCGGCGGCATCGGCGTCGCCCAGTCGGTGGGGGTGGCCGCGCCGTCCCACAGGTGCAGGCCCCAGCCGTCGTAGTCGCCGTCGGGTCGGTGGTAGTGGATGACCGCGACACCCTCCTCGACCGGCGGGGCGGGTGCGCCTGCGGCCTCCTCCCGGCTCAGGTATGTCGCCGGGTCGCCCTGCTTGACCCAGACCTCGCCGGTCTGTGTCACGTCCACGGTCCGGTCGTTGTCGACGTCCTTGTTCCCGTCGGCGTCGACCACCAGGAAGCCGACGGTCTTCGCCCCGGGCTTGAGCTTCACCCAGGCGAACCGCCCGTACGCGTCGGTGCCCGCGAACGGTTGTCCCTGCGGCCACTCGGTGGCGTACGCCGGGTCGATGTCACCCCACGCGTACAGCCCCCAGTCGTCGTAGTCGCCGTCGGCACGCTGGTGGTGGACCACCAGCCAGTCCCGCGACGAGCCGGACAGTTCGGGGGTGCCCACGCTGGCGGTGGCGCGGGCGGACGCGGTGCGGCCCCGACCGTCCTGGACCACCGCCTTGTATTCGATCTTCGTGCCGGCGGCCAGGCCGGTCAGGTCGTGGTGCACCGTGTACGGCGCACGCTGGGCGGAGCCGAGCAGCGTCCACTTCCCACCGGAGACCCGGGCCGCCATCGTCACGCGGGCCAGCGGGTCGCCGGTGACCTGGGCGGTGACCGCCGCGCGGGTGGCCGGCACGCCGACCGGGGCGATGGTGACACCCGGTTTGGCGTCGGGCAGCGCGACCGTCCGGCCCGCCCGGTGCACCACCGCCGACAGTGGCGGCACGGTCAGGGTCAGCTTCCCGTCACCGGTGGCGACCGGTCGGGCGGTGCTGCCGTAGACGCCGGTGAAGGTGGCACCGGCCGTCCAGGTGTCCACGGTGACGGACTGCGCGGTCGTGGCGTTGTTGACCGCCACCAGGTACTCGGTGCGGTCGCCCGGATCGATCCGGGAGAAGGCGAAGACGCCGGGCCCGTCAGCCGCGTGCCGGGTGACCTGCACCCCGTCCCGCAGCGCCGGGTGGGCCTGACGCAACCGGCCCAGGTCGGCGATGGTGCGGTAGAGCGGGTGGGTGCGGTCGAACTGGTCGACCGCGTGGGTGCGGTCGGTGCCGAGCAGATCGTCGTCGAGGTAGTCGGCGGTACGCGAGGCGAACATCGGTTGTCGGGCGTCCTTGTCGCCGCCGGCACCGGTGAAGCCCTGCTCGTCGCCGGAGTAGATCACCGGCTGGCCCCGGGTGAGGAACATCAGCTCGTGGGCGAGCTGGTCCCGACGCAGGTGGGTGGCCGGGTCGGTGGGGCCGTTGGCGATGAACGAGCCGATCCGGCCCATGTCGTGGTTACCGAGGAAGGTGGTCAGCCGACCGGCGTGGGTGTCCCGGGCCGCGTAGAGGTCGTCCCGGGCGTACAGGTCGGCCAACGTCGCCGCTGACCCGCCGTTGGCGGTGTAGTCCCGCGCCGCCTCCTGGAAGCCGAAGTCGAGCGTGGCGGGCAGCCCGCCCTGCCGTACATAGCTCGACGCGATCTCCGGATCCGCGCTGTACACCTCACCGAACATGAAGAAGTCCTTCGTGCCGGCCCGGGCCGCCGCCTGCTGCACCCCCTGGCTGAACCTCGGCCAGAAGTCCATGTTGACGTGCTTGACCGTGTCCAGCCGGAAACCGTCGACCCCGGTGTCCCGTACCCAGTCGGCGTAGATCTTCGTCATCCCCCGGACCACCTCGGGCCGCTCGGTCCACAGGTCGTCGAGGCCGAAGAAGTCGCCGTACTCGCTGTTCTCCCCGACGAAGGTCGAGTCACCACGGTTGTGGTACATCGTGGGATCGTTCAGCCACGCCGGGACCTTGACCTTGGCGTCGGCCGGGGTCTTGAAGGTCGGGGTGTACGGGAAGGAGTCGGCGTTGACCGTCGGGAAGTCCCGACTGCCGTCGGCGTAGTTGCGGTCCTCGAACGCCCGGCCCCGCGCGTCGCGGTAGGGCGCGCTCGCCTTGTCGACGTAGCCGTACCTGTCCTCGGCGTAACTGATCACGTCGGCGGTGTGGTTGACGATGACGTCGAGGTAGACCTTGATGCCGCGCCGGTGGGCGAGCTGCACCAGCCGCTTCAGGTCGGCGGCGCTACCAAAGTGGGGGTCGACCTGGGTGAAGTCGGTGATCCAGTAACCGTGGTAGCCGGCCGACACGTCGTCGCCCTCGCCCTGCACCGGCCGGTTCTTGAAGACCGGGGCGAGCCAGATGGCGGTGGTGCCCAGCCCTTCGATGTAGTCGAGTCGCTCGATCAGTCCCTTGAGGTCGCCACCCTGGTAGAACCCCTTGTCCGTGGGGTCGTACCCGGTGCGCAGGCGGTCCCCGGTGAGGCCACCCCGGTCGTTACGGGGGTCCGCGTTGGCGAACCGGTCCGGCAGCACGAAGTAGAACTGCTCGGCCCCGCGCTGGCTGCGGCCGGCGTCGAGCAGGGCGGCGGCGGAGGGTTCGGCGTGCCAGGTGACGGCCCCGGTGGGGCTCGGTTCCCCGGTGGCGGCGGGTCGACCGGCCGCCCCGGCGGCAGTCACCGCGACCGGCGTGCCGACGAGGGTGACGGTGAGCAGGAAGACGAGGGCGAGCAGGGTCGTGCGCGATGTCGGCGGGGGTTTCATCGACGGCCTTCCTCTGGCAGCTGATTGGCCCGCACGCTAGCCCTTGCCGAAAGGTTCTGCAATACCTTGCAAACGTTCCCGTAACAAAGCAGACGTTTGCGCAAGTCGGTCCGTCCGCCAGCCGCGAACCGGGTACCCGAAAGTCACCGAGCGCACGCCGACGACCGCCGCCGGTCGGGCGGTCTTGGCACGCGTGCCCCTACACGCCCCGGCAGGCACGTCCGGAGACGTCGCACCGCGCCGGCCGGGAGCCGGCCGACTCGATATGGAACCGCAGGTGGACCGAGGATCCCCCGGCCAGTTCAGGACCGCTGCGATAGGTCAGCGTCCCACCGGCACCGCTGAACGTCCCCTGTGGCACACCTTCCAACCAGGCGGTCACCACCCGCCCGCCCGGATACTCCACGCGCGCCACCCAACCCAGGTCACCTCGGGAGGTGTTGTGGATCAGCACCTCGGCGATGAAGCCACCCTGGAAGACCTGCAAGACCTGGTAACGGGCGTCGAGCGGAGCGGGCGGCGGGGCGGGCGGCGGCGGCGGCGCTGTCGTACGCGACGGCTTGGCGGGCGGCGCGGCCTGCGACGGTGACGACGTGGTGGGCATCGCCTCGGCAGTGGCGCTCGGCGGGTCGGTCCGGCGCGGGGACAACCCCGGCACCACCGGCGGCGGTGACGCCGACGCGTGATACCCCGCCGACGAGGCGCGCTCGGGCATCGGCGCGGCGGCCACCGGCGGCTGCCCCGGCGGCACCGGTTGGAAGTCCGGCCCGGGGCCCCGGTACGCGCCGACCGCGATGACCAGCAGCACCACCATGATGACGACCCCGACCGACACCAGGATCCACGGTGAGGAAGCCACAGCGGTCGAGCCGGGCGGCGGGAACTGGCGGGGAGCGCGACGCATACCGGACATGTCTCTCCTCAGCGGGCAGCCCGGCAAGCGTAACGATCTTCAGCCACGGCGGAAAGTGCCCGACGAATGACCATCTGTCCGACCCGACCGGTCAGTCGATCCCACAGGGTGTTCCGTTGACCGTGCACTGTGCCGGGTACTCCCCTCCCCCGATACGCGTGAAGCGCAGGTAGACCGACTGCTGGGCCCCGGCGGCGAGCTGTCCGGTCCCGCTGAGCCGATACCACCCGACACCTCGGATGGTCACCGCCACGCCCGGACCACTGGAAGCACGGATACCGGTGACGCCGCTGGCGAAGCGCAACTCGACCTGCCAGTCCTCCGCCTGCCCGGTGCCGTTGTGGACCACCATCTCCGCCTCGAAGTGGCCCGCGCCGCTGCCCTGCACCTGGTAGCTGACCGTGAGCGCCCCGGCCACCTCGAACGCGGCCGTCGGCGCGGACGCGCTCGGGGACGCGCCGGCTCCGGTCGGTGCGGGCGTCCCGCTCGGCGAGGCACCGGTCGACGGCGTCGACGTCGCACCCGACGTGGGCGAGCCGGTCGACGCGCTCGGGGTGAGCGAGGTCTTCGGGGTCTGCGAGGTGGACGGGCCGGTCGAGGTGGTCGAACGAGCCGCCGACTCCCCGCCCTCCCCAGCCGGTGTCGGCAGGGCGATCGGCGGACCCGGCGACCAGGCCGTCGGCTGCTCGGGACCACGGAACGACAGGAGCGCGACCACCAACAACACCGCCAGGACCGCGACGCCCGCCAGCACCATCACCCAGGGCGCGGAAGCGACCATCCTGGACAGCGCGCGGCCGGACGTCGCCCGGTCACCGACGGCGTCACCGAGCCGGTCACCGGCGGCCTCGTCGTCATGGTCGCCGACGACGGCACGGTTGCCGTCGCCGTACTGGTCACCGGTGGCATCGTCGTTGGCATCACCGGACGGCCGCACTGACATTGATGTCCCCACTCGTCGTCGCCGACGGGCAGCCTAGTCACGCCGACCCGGGGTGCGAAACGGGCAGGTGTCGAAGCCGTCCGACCCGGCGGACGGACCGGACACCTCGCCGCCCACCGCTGACCGGTTGCCGTCGCGTCCTGACCGGCGGCTCATCCCGTACGCACGACAGTGCAGATCAACGGCCCGTCGTCGGTGCTGCGCAGCAGGTAGCGGTAGCGCTCGCCGGGCACCTGCCGACCCTGGTTGTCCAGGAACTCCCAACGCACCGCCACCTCCACGAGCAGCGCGGACACCTGCTGCACCTGCTCGATGTCCGCGTGCGCCGCGACGAGTTCACGCTCGGTGTAGTCCGGCGCGGCACCCACGAAGGACAGCGCCACGGCGGCGGTGGAATTGAACGAGAAGCTGTAGGTGTCGGCCACCACCAACCCGGGCAGGGCGTAGCAGCCGGCGATCGCCGGCAGGTCCCCGACGGTCAGCGCCACGCCGTACCGGTCGAAGAAGTCGGTCAACGTGTCGAGATCGGTGGAAGCAGTCACACCGCAAGCAATTGCCGGCGCGCGGTCCGGTGAAACCTCACCGGGATGGGATCCGCACCTCGATCTCGCTGCCCAGCCGGGCGTCCCCGTGCAGTCCCAGGTCGTCGCCGCTCCAGAACCGGCCCGGGTCGTACCAGTTCGGTCGCCGTCCCGTCGGCAGCAGCCCCATCGCCTCGTAGGTGACCGCGACGACCTCCGCGCAGTACGCGGTCTCCAGCGCAAGGTCCCGCGACGCGGGCTCGCGCCGCCGGGTCGTCGGCAACGGCAGTCGTGGCGAGGGCACCCGACCCCGCAACCACCGCCAGGCCAGCTGGGCGGTGGAGGGAAACGGTGTGCCGTCCAGGCGGGCGATGGTGCGCAGCACCGCCCGCTCCATCTCCTCGTCGGCCGGCGGCTCCAACTGGCGCAGCCAGCCACGCTGGCCGTACCGGTTGGCCCAGACGCAGACCGCGTCCCGCAGGTCGTGCAGCTGCACGCCACGCTGGTGGGTACCGGTCCACAGATCCGGCAGCGACCGGCCCAGCTCGGCGTGCCACAGCAACGGCGGCATGTCGTCCAGCACCACCGCCATGCCCACGTGGTTGACCGGGCTGTTGGTGGTCAACTGGATGGCTCGGTCGGGCACGCTGCGGCCCCGGAAGACCCACAGATCGCCGGTACGGGTCAGCTCCACCGCCTCGTCCAGGCTGATGCTCATGGAGGACTACCCTAAGCGGATGCGGCAAAGGGTGCGGTGGTGGAAGGTCCTCGGCTTGGCCGGTCTGGCCGGTGTCGCGGCCACGGGCGTGGTGGTCGCCCGGGCGGAGCGCCGACGGCGCGCGTACACCCCGGAGGAGATCCGGGCCCGGTTGCGTGACCGGCACGCGGAGGCCAGCTCGATCTCCCCGGCCGACGAGGTCGGTTAGTCGACCTCGGCGTGGTTGCGGTCCCAGCGACCACCGACGGGTCGGCTGTCCAGGCGCAGCGGCCCCTCGACGTTGCCGGCGAGGTCGTTGTCCTCGACCCGGCACGAGACGCAGGAGCCCCGATCGCTGACCCACAGGCCGTAGCTCTGCGTCGGTTCGTCGCGGTTGTCCCAGATCCGGTTGCCGCGCACCATCGCCGACTCGAAGCGGGAGTTCACCGCGATGCCCGCCCGGACCGGTGTCGCCGGTGGCAACTCGTAGCGTGCCCCGGGCGGCGGCACGTTCTCGTTCCAGGCGATCGACGCGTCCGGCCGCAGGTCGGCCAACTCCAGCTCCATCTCGCTGTTGCCGATCACCAGCGCCACCCGGGATCCCACCCGGAGCACCTTTCCCCGGTGCCCGTCGGGCTGCCAGGTCGCCGTCCGGTCCGACACGGCGCGCCGCGAGTAGCGCACCGACTCACCTGAGCCGGTGGCCGCCGGCGCGCACTGTCGTCCGTTGCTCCGGATCCGGTTGTTCGTCACCGTGGCGTCGATCATCGGCCGGTCGACCCGGATCCCGTCGAGTCCGTTGTCCCAGAAGTCGTTGCTGTCGATCACCACGTCCGACGTCGGGCCCTGATAGCCGTTGCCCAGGTCATGCTGGCGATATCCGTACCAACCGTTGCCGCTGATCCGGTTGCCCCGGATCGTGTACGGCCCGGGGGTGTTGCCGACGCTGATCCCGTCGCGGACGTTGCGGTCGATCACGCAGTCACTGACGATGCCACCTCGACCGGCGATGCCCGCCGTGCCCTTGGCGGAGACGTCGAAGCCGGCCTCCAGGTTTCCGGTGAGCGTGCAGGCGGAGACGATCAGACCGTCCGCGCCCCAGTCCGAGATGCCGAACCGGTTCGCCTGGCTGTGGCAGCCGATGATGCGGTACCCGCGCGGCGGCGTCCAGTACGGCTTCTGCAACTCAAGGAAGATCCCGTTGGTGCCGTTGCCGAGCGTGGTGCAGTTGCTGATGGTGCACCGCTCCACCTCCCCCCAGCCGCCGATGCCGATGCCGATGCCCGCGCCACCCATCTCCTCGCCGTTGTCCAGTCGGCCACAGCCGACGACCACCACGCCGTCGATCAGGCTGTCCTGGAGGAAGTCACAGCCGAGGCCGGTGGCACCGGTGTGGTGGATGTACAGATTGCGGAAGACGCCGCGCACGACGTACTGCAGGCCGAGCCCCTTGGCCAGATAGCTGTACGCCACCATCGCCACGCCGGAGCCGTCGATCTCGAAGTCGGCGAAGGTGCAGTCGGCGATGTGCCGATCCCGGTCGGCACCGTGCTGCACGGTGGTCCAGAAGGCCAGCGGTGTCGGATCTGCCCGGTTTCCCTCGTTGCTCAGCATGAAGCGGGTGGCTCCCGGCCCGGCACCGATCAGTGACACCCCGCTGCGCCACACCGTGCCGGCGTCCCGGATCGAGTAGATCCCGGGCGGACAGTAGATGACCCGTGCCCGACCGTCGGCGGCGTACCCCTCACCGAGTTGGTCGACCAGCGCGGCCAGTGCCGGTTGGTCGTTGGTCACCCCATCGCCCTGAAGTCCGAAATCCCGGGCGTCGCACCACAGCGGCGCCCCGGCGACCGGTGGTGACGGGCGTTCGCGGGTGGCGATGGATCGATCCTGCTGCCCCACGGACCTCTCCCCTCGGTCGTGACCTGCTGCCCGCCCGGCTTTCCCCGTCGCCACGGCCGGAAACGCCGGGCGGCGGCACTGGGACAGCCCCGGTGGAGATGCCCGTCCGGCATGGTTTGTCGGGTTATGTGCTGATATGCGGTGACCGGGGTCACCCCACGGGCGGAATCGGGGACCCGGCGCGGTCGTTGTACATGGGGTAACCGCGAGCGCCGCCGAGCGCGGCCCTCGACCCGGCGGGAATGACCCCCCACCGCCGGTCGTTACATCTCCCGTACGCCGGAGCCGCCCCCCTCACCACGAGGCCCCGGCCCCCGGGGAATGACACCGGCACGCCCGGCGTTGACCACCCCGGACGCCACGCAAGTCTTCTCCCTTTCACGCGAGGCCCACCCGCATCCCCCATCGCGGGCAGCGGCCGCGTACCCCCGACGAAAGGTGTAGATCATCATGGCTACCACCATCCTGCGTAAGACCGCTCTGACCATCGCCGCTGCCGCCGCCACCGCCGGTGGTATCGCCGGACCCGCGATCGCCGCCCAGGCCGCCCCCGCGACCAAGCCGGTCGTGCAGGTGCAGGCCGAGCGCAAGCCCGGCGGCGAGCGCCAGCTCGACGTGCGCTACCAGGCTCAGGACACCTTCTACTACTGCGGCCCCGCCGCCACCCGTAACGCCCTGTCCGTGCAGGGTAAGGACATCGACCAGCACGACATGGCCAAGCGGATGGGCACCACCGAGGCCGGCACCGACTCCATCAACGACATCACCCCGGTGCTGAACAAGGAGACCGGCAAGGACGTCTACAAGTCGGTCGAGATCCCCGGCGCCAAGGCCGACGCCAAGCAGATTGAGAAGCTGCGCGAGGACGTCGTGCGCACGGTGGACGCCGGTCGGGCGGTCGTCGCCAACATCGCCGGCACCGCCACGGACACCGACGGCGTCGTGCACAGCTTCGAGGGCGGCCACTACATCAGCGTCGTGGGCTACCGCGACAACGGCGACCTGGTGAAGATCGCCGACTCGGCCGACCCGAACCAGGCCTCCTACTGGATGACCACCAAGGACCTGGCCAACTGGATCGCCACCCGTGGCTACGCCACCTCCTGACCGACCGAACACCACGAAGGGCCGACCCCACCGGGGTCGGCCCTTCGTCGTCTGCACCGCCGGATGCGACAACATCACCGATGTTGCCGTGTCACGCCACGGGCGAGGCAGCAACATCACCGATGTTGCTGCCTGGCCGTGCCCCCGGCGTTCAGGTCGGGGTGAGGAACTCCAGGCGGTCGCCGGGGGCACCTCCCGTCCATACCGTGACACCGGGTTGCGTGGATAGCAAGACGGACGTACGGTTTTATTGACGGCGCGGAACGGCGGTAAGTGTGGCCTAACCACGGCGGCACTCCGCCCGGTGCGAAAGACTGCTCAGGACTACTCACGGTCGCTGGTGTGAAGGAGTACGACGTGGCGAGCCTCGACACCTTCGGTGCGAAGACCCAGCTACGCGTCGGAGACGCGAGCTACGAGATTTTCAAAATCAGCCAAGTGGAGGGGCACGAACGGCTCCCCTACAGCCTGAAGATCCTCCTGGAGAACCTGCTCCGGACCGAGGACGGCGCGAACATCACCGCCGACCACATCCGCCAGCTCGGCGCGTGGGACCCGAGCGCGGACCCGAACGTCGAGATCCAGTTCACCCCGGCTCGGGTGCTGATGCAGGACTTCACCGGCGTACCGTGCGTGGTCGACCTGGCCACCATGCGCGAGGCCGTCCGCGACCTCGGTGGCGACCCGACCAAGGTGAACCCCCTCGCCCCCGCCGAGCTGGTCATCGACCACTCCGTCATCGCCGACCTGTTCGGCCGCGAAGACGCCTTCGAGCGCAACGTCGAGCTGGAGTACGCGCGCAACAAGGAGCGCTACCAGTTCCTGCGGTGGGGCCAGAGCGCGTTCAACGAGTTCAAGGTGGTCCCGCCGGGCACCGGCATCGTGCACCAGGTCAACATCGAGTACCTGGCCCGCACCGTGATGGAGCGCAACGGCCAGGCGTACCCGGACACGGTCGTCGGCACCGACTCGCACACCACGATGGTCAACGGCCTGGGCGTGCTCGGCTGGGGCGTCGGCGGCATCGAGGCCGAGGCCGCCATGCTGGGTCAGCCGGTCAGCATGCTGATCCCCCGGGTCGTCGGCTTCAAGCTCTCCGGCGAGATGCCGGCCGGCACCACCGCCACCGACCTGGTCCTCACCATCACCGAGATGCTGCGCAAGCACGGTGTGGTCGGCAAGTTCGTCGAGTTCTACGGCCCCGGCGTCGGTTCCGTGCCGCTGGCCAACCGGGCCACCATCGGCAACATGTCCCCGGAGTACGGCTCCACCGTCGCGATCTTCCCGATCGACGCCGAGACCACCCGCTACCTGGAGCTGACCGGCCGCGACCCGCAGCAGGTCGCCCTGGTCGAGGCGTACGCCAAGGAGCAGGGTCTCTGGCACGACCCGAACGCCGAGCCGGTCTACTCCGAGCGGCTGGAGCTCGACCTGAGCACCATCGAGCCGTCCCTCGCCGGGCCGAAGCGCCCGCAGGACCGGGTGCCGCTGGGCAGCGCCAAGACGCTGTTCCGCGCGGCGCTGACCGACTACGTGACGGCCGACGAGACCGGTGGCGACCCGGGGCGCAAGCCCGGTGTGCCGCCGCAGGAGAAGCCGTTCGGCGCCGCCGGCCCGGCCGACGAGGCCAGCGCCGAGTCCTTCCCGGCCAGCGACTCGCCCGCCAACGGGGTCAACGACCCGGCCGACGCCCCGCGTGACCTGGTGACCGCCGCGGTCGGCTCGGGCGGCCGGGCCAGCAACCCGATCCGGGTCACCGGTGAGGACGGCAACAGCTACGAGCTGGACCACGGCGCGGTGGTGATCGCCGCCATCACCTCCTGCACCAACACCTCCAACCCGCAGGTGATGATCGGGGCGGCGCTGCTCGCCCGCAACGCCGTGGACAAGGGCCTGAACCGCAAGCCGTGGGTGAAGACCACCCTCGCGCCCGGCTCCAAGGTCGTCATGGACTACTACGAGCGGGCCGGTCTCACGCCGTACCTGGAGAAGCTCGGCTTCCACCTGGTCGGTTACGGCTGCACCACCTGCATCGGCAACTCCGGCCCGCTGCCGGAGGAGGTCTCCGCCGCGGTGAACGAGGCCGACCTGGCGGTCGTCTCGGTGCTCTCCGGCAACCGCAACTTCGAGGGCCGGATCAACCCGGACGTGAAGATGAACTACCTGGCGTCCCCGCCGCTGGTGGTGGCGTACGCGCTGGCCGGCACGATGGACATCGACCTGGCCAACGAGCCGCTCGGCGAGGACAGCGAGGGCAACCCGGTCTTCCTGCGTGACATCTGGCCGAGCACCGCCGAGATCCAGGACGTCATCGCCTCCGCGATCGGTGCGACCGGCTTCAGCTCCGCGTACGCCGACGTCTTCGCCGGTGACGAGCGGTGGCAGTCCCTGCCGACCCCGACCGGCGACACCTTCGCCTGGGACGGTGACTCCACCTACGTCCGCAAGCCCCCGTACTTCGAGGGCATGGCGCAGCAGCCGGCTCCGGTGACCGACATCGCCGGTGCCCGGGTGCTGGCCAAGCTCGGCGACTCGGTGACCACCGACCACATCTCGCCGGCCGGTTCCATCAAGGCCGACTCCCCCGCCGGGCAGTACCTCGCCGAGCACGGCGTGCCCCGCCACGAGTTCAACTCGTACGGCTCCCGCCGGGGCAACCACGAGGTGATGATCCGGGGCACCTTCGCCAACATCCGGCTGCGCAACCAGTTGGTCCCGGGCGTGGAGGGCGGCTTCACGGTCAACCACCTGACCGGCGAGCAGACCTCCATCTACGACGCCGCGATGGCCTACCAGGCGGCCGACGTGCCGCTGGTCATCCTGGCCGGCAAGGAGTACGGCTCCGGTTCCTCGCGGGACTGGGCGGCCAAGGGCACCATGCTGCTCGGGGTGAAGGCTGTCATCGCCGAGTCGTACGAGCGGATCCACCGCTCCAACCTGATCGGGATGGGCGTGCTGCCGTTGCAGTTCCCCGCCGGGGAGACCGCCGAGTCGCTGGGGCTGACCGGCACCGAGACGTTCACCATCACCGGGGTGACCGCCCTCAACGACGGCGCCGCTCCGCGCACGGTGAAGGTCAGCACCGACAGCGGTGTGGAGTTCGACGCGTTGGTGCGGATCGACACGCCGGGTGAGGCGGACTACTACCGGCACGGCGGCATCCTGCAGTTCGTGCTGCGTCGCATGATCGCCAGCTGACCGGAACGGCCTGAGGGCTCCCACCCCGCCCGGGGTGGGAGCCCTCGCTCGTGGCGGGCGGTGCCGGGTCAGTCGGCGCGTCGGGCGTACCGGACCTTCATGGCGTGCTCCACCAGCGTGATGAGCACCTCCTTGACCGACTCCCGCTGCCGAGCGTCGCAGAGCAGCACGGGCACCCCCGGGTCGAGGTTCAGCGCCGCCTGCACCTCGTCGAGCTGGTACCGCCGGGCCCCGTCGAAGCAGTTGACCGCGACGAGGAAGGGCGTCCCCCGGCCCTCGAAGTAGTCGATGGAGGGGAAACAGTCGGCCAGGCGGCGGGTGTCGGCGAGCACCACCGCGCCGATCGCGCCGAGGGCCAGTTCGTCCCAGACGAACCAGAACCGGTCCTGCCCCGGGGTGCCGAACAGGTACAGCACCAGGTCGTCGCTGATGGTGATCCGACCGAAGTCCATCGCGACGGTGGTGGTCTGCTTCGCCTCGACGCCGGCCAGGTCGTCGATCCCCACTCCCGATTCGGTGAGCACCTCCTCGGTCCGCAGCGGACGGGTCTCGCTCACCGCGCCGACCAGGGTGGTCTTACCCACCCCGAAGCTACCGGCGACCAGTATCTTGATCGCTGTGGGCAGGGCGGCCGTGCCCGCCGGCCGCTCAGAGTGCCCGTAGTCCATTGATAACCGCCTCGAAGATGCTGTGATCGGATAGGCCGACGGTGGTGTGCGGCTCGCGGATCTGGACCAGACCGCGCGCCATCAGATCGCCGAGCAGGACCCGCACGGTGCCCACCGGCAGGTCCAGGTGTGCCGCGATCTCGGCGACGGACCGCATCCGCTGGCACAGGCCGACGATCGCCAGGTGCTCCGGGCCCAGACCGACCTCCGGGGCGACCTCCGCGCGGGTGGCCGTCACCAGGGAGATCAGGTCGAACGTGCCGGTGACCGGGCGGGCCCGACCGCCGGTCACCGCGTACGGGCGAACCACCGGACCAGCGTGGTCATCCACCCACTGGTGCTCGGCGGCATCCAACTGCGCCGTCATCGGCCTCAGTTCCGCCCGTGGGTCTGCTCCGCTGACCGGGACGGCGAGGCGACGTGCTTGCCCACCCGGGTGACCAGCATGGCCATCTCGTACGCGATCAGACCGACGTCGGCGTCCTCACTGGCCAGCACCGCCAGACAGGCGTTGCGACCGGCGGCTGTGACGAACAGGAACGACGACTGCATCTCGATGATCGTCTGCTGCACCTGACCACCGCCGAACCGCTTGCCAGCGCCCCGGGCCAGGCTCTGGATGCCGGCCGCCATCGCCGCCAGGTGCTCACCGTCATCGCGGCTGAGCCCCTGTGACGAGGCCATCAGCAGACCGTCGGCGGACAGGGCGACCGCGTGCTCGGCCTGCTTGACCCGGCCAACCAGGTCATCCAGCAACCACGTCAGGTCGGCACTCGAAGCCGTCTTCTGCGCCACTTCGTCGTCCTCTTCTCCCCCGGCTCATCGCCGTGCTCACTTGGACCTGACCGTTCCCGCCCGGCTCACCGGGAGAGGACGATCAGGTCCCCTGTTGATCGGCGTCGTCGGGCCCTTCGTCGAGCCCGGGCCGACCGCCAGCACCGAGCAGCCGAGCGGCGTCGGAGCGTCCCCGCCGGGTGCCGGTCTGGTACGAACTCATCATGCGACGCACCCGTTCGGGCTCGCGGACCACGTCGTCGTCATCATCCACCGCCTCGGTCCCGGCCCGCAGCGCCGGGGCCAGGCTCGCCTGGCGTACCCGGACCGGCAGGCCGGACTCGGTGCGGCTCAGCTCGGTCTCGCCCACCGCACCGGCGCCCGGATCCACAGTGGAGTCGGCGCGGGAGGTCAGCGGAAGTCCGATCGGGACGGTCGGTCCGTCCAGGGCCGACGAGTACGCCGGACGGTGCCGCGACCTGGTCGGCAGCTCGGCCTCGTCGACGGGCGGAGCCTGCGGACCGGCCCGGTCGGCGTCTGCGGGGTACGCCCCGACGTCGGGCTCTGGCCCCTCGGTGGGCGTTGCCGGGTCAGCGAGGTCCACCGGTGCGGTGCTCGGTGCGGCAGTCGGTGCCGTCGGCTCCGCTGCGTCGGCCGGGGTTTCGGCCCGGGTGTCGCCGCCGCCATCCGGCTCGGTCCCGTCCGGCTCGGCGCCGTCGGCGACGAGCAGGTCGCTCGGGAGCAGCACCACGGCGGTCGTCCCGCCGTACGCGGACTCCTTGAGTCGGACCCGGATGTCGTGCCGGGCGGCCAGCCGGCTCACCACGTAGAGGCCGAGCCGGGACTCGCCGGGCAGACCCAGCTCGGCACGGTCCAGCAGACGGTGGTTGGCGGCGGCCCGCTCCGCCTCGGGGATGCCCAGTCCACGGTCCTCGATCTCGACGGCGAAGCCGTTGGCGACCACCTGTCCGCGTACCTCGACGCCGGTGTACGACGGGGAGAACGAGAGCCCGTTCTCGATCAACTCGGCGAGCAGGTGGATGACGTCACCGACAGCCCGTCCGGCGACCGCCACCGCGTCGACCGGGTGCACGGTGACCCGGCTGTAGTCCTCGACCTCGCCGACCGCGCCACGGATCACGTCCAGCATCGCGACGCCACGCCGCCAGGCCCGGCCGGGCGTGGCGCCGGAGAGCACGATCAGGTTCTCCGCGTGGCGGCGCATCCGGGTGGCCAGGTGGTCGACGCGGAACAGGTCCTCCAGTTTCTCGGCGTCCCGCTCGCGGCGTTCCATCGAGTCGAGCAGGGTGAGCTGGCGGTGCGCCAGGGTCTGGGTACGCCGGGCCAGGTTCAGCGACACCTCGCGTGTGGTGCGACGCAGCTCGACCTGTTCGGCCACGGTGCGGACCGCGGCCGTCCGTACCGCGTCGAAGGCCCGGCCCACCTCAGCGATCTCGCCGTCGCCGAGGCTCGGCGGCGGCTCCGGGACGGTGTCGACCTGCTCGCCGCGCCCGAGCCGGTCCGCCACGCTCGGCAGTCGTTCGTCGGCGAACCGGTACGCGGCGTCGCGCAGTCGGCGCGACTGCCGTCTCAGGTCCCGTGCCGTGGTGATCGAGACGAGCACCGAGGCGATGACCACGAGCAGACCGAGACCGGCGACGAGCACCAGTCGGACGATGACACCGATCGCGACCGGCGTGGCGTTGCTGACGATGTCGTCTCCGGCGGCCACCACCACGTCGCCGATCTCGACGAGCGCCGCCCCGGTGGCGTCGGACCACTCCGACGCGGTCAACGGCACCCGGGAGGTGCCGCTGCCGGTCATGACCCTGTTCTCCAGGTCGGCCAGCCGCCGGAAGGCCGACCCGGTGACCAGTTGCTCGTAGCGGCGCTGATCGGCCTCGGGTAACCGGACGATCGCCTGGTCGGCGACGAACTGACGCGCACCGACGACCCGGGTGAACTCGGCCCGCTCGACCGAGGTGATCCGGCCTGCGGCGAGCACCCCGGCCAGCAGGGCGTCCTCCTGGGACAGCAGCTCCCGGGCCCGGTTGAGCCGGTGCAGCTGGGCCGTGTCGTCGACGATCCGGTCGTCGTCGAGGTTGCCGAGTTCGTCGTACACCTGGTAGATCGAGTCGATGAGCGCGGTGAACACCGCGCCGGCCTCGCCACGGCCGATGTTGCGCTCGTCGATGGCGGTACGCGTCTCGGGCAGTTCGGAGAGGTGTCGCTTGAGCCGCGCGATGCGGTCGTGCAGCGCGTCGCCGCCGAACAGGCCGACCGGCCAGCTGTCGGCCGACTCGGCGAACTCGGCGGCCAGTCGGTCGGTACGCTCGCGCAGCTTCGCCAGCTCCTCCCGCTGCGTCGCACGCGGGCGTCCGAGGTAGACCAACGAGGTACGCCGTTCCAGCTGCAACTGGGCCAGCAACGGCTCGGTGGGTGCGAACACGCGGGTGTCGAGTTGCCGTACGCCGAGCAGGTTCAGAGCGTCGGGGACGGTGACCCAGGCGGCGAAGCCCCAGAGCGCCGCGAGCGAGGTCAGCAGGGCCACCACCTTGGTGCGCAGGCTGAAACTGCGGGAACCCATTACACCGTCCCTGGCCCTGAGCTAGTTGATCGGCCAGTCAGGAGTGCGTCACACGGCACACCGACCCCGGCGCAACCTAACAGCGTCTACCCATCAACTCAAGCGATCGTGATCATGCCCGCGCGAGTCGCTGACACCCACCGCGTACGCCGACGGCGCGACCACACCGAGCGCCAGGTGTCGGGCCGCCAGCACCGCCGCCCGCACGATGAGCAGCGGCGCGTACAGGTCCTTGTCATGCCACAGTGGGGGGTGATCGGTCGTCTCGACGGGCAGGTGGGCCAGCGCCCGACGCACCGAGGACGGCACCTCGGGCCGGTCCCGGTGGCCCGGGCCGAGCAGGATGTGCACCGCGTACGCCGTCTCCTCGGCCGTGCTCGACCAGCGCCCCCAGCCACCGTCGGCGCGCTGCGTGGCCAGCACCCAGTCCACGGCCCGGTCGAGGCATGCGGTGGCCGTCCCGGGCGGCGCGTACCGGGCCAGGGCCAGCACCACGCAACAGGTGGCGTAGTACGGCGAGGCGTGCCACCGGTCCGCCCAGTGCCCGTCGCGCTGCTGCCGCTCGCAGAGCCAGCCCGCGAGTGCCGCCACCCGGGGTGCGTACCGGGTCGCGCCGTCCCCGGTGTGCCGGGAGTGC
The DNA here is from genome assembly GCF_049844495.1 of Micromonospora sp. DT48. NCBI lineage: Bacteria > Bacillati > Actinomycetota > Actinomycetes > Micromonosporales > Micromonosporaceae > Micromonospora > Micromonospora sp. DT48. Next base: position 344,171 of record NZ_JBNCLE010000008.1, on the reverse strand, counting down.
CAGCCCAGCGCCTCCAGCACGTGCGCGTTGGTGGTGACCGAGTGCCCGTCCTCCCCCCGCCAGGTGCAGAAGTGGCTGCCGAGGTCGTAGTGGTCGAGGCTGACCGGGTCGACCGGACGCCCCAACCGGGCGAGCGCGTACAGCGTCGCCGAGGTGGTGTCCGCGTCGGCGGGCAGCCCGGGGCCGGTCGCCGCGCCGCGCGGCCCGAGCGCGGCCACCAGCTCGGCGATCAGCTCCGGCGACGGCCGCGCCGGCAAGCCGACCCGGCTCAGCGTGGCCAGGGTCCAGGACCGCTCGAAGACGGTGATCGGCGTGCAGCAGGGAACCGGACCGCCGTGGCGGGACACCACCTCGTCGAGGTACGCCCGAGCGGACCGATCCGCCGAGCGGCGGTGACCCAACCAGGCCGCCGTCGCCGCCGGTGAGGCACCCACGGCCCCGGCCACCGGACTCACCTCGGTACGGCCGGCGGCGGCCGGACCCAGCACCTCGTAGGCGTGCCAGAGCTTGTCGGGAACCGGGCGGTCGGTGTCGAGCAGCGCGTCGACCGTGTTCAGTCGTCGTCGGTCAACTGGGGGCAGCGCGCGGGGCATTTCGCTCGCCGACGCGTCGTCGCCGTGGTGCAGCCGGGTCAGGTGTGCGTCGATCCTGGCCGCCAGGGCCGGCACGATCAGGTCCGCCGCCGGGGTGTCCGGCATGGCTCCGCCCGCGGCGAGCCGCCCCGCCAGGGCGAGCAGTCCGCGCGTGCCGGCCCGGACCAGGTCCGCCCGGGTGGGTGCGCCGGGCCCGGCCGGGTCGGCGCGGACCAGTTCGGCCAGCAACGCCTCCACCGCGCTCGCCGTCGGCACCAGGGCGTACCCACCGGCCGCGCCCCAGGCTCCGTCGACACCCTGCTGCCCCAGCAGGTACGCCAGTCGCCGGCCGTGCCCGGTGAGCCACGGCGCGTCGGCGACGAGTCGGCCCGTCTCGTAGACCGAGGGGCTGACCTGCCCGGGTGGCTGCCGTTCGAGTTCGGCGACCAGGTCGCTCACGGCGTCGGCGACGGCGGAAACCGCCGGGGTCGAGGTGGTGGCGATCGGAGCCGTCACGGCGCCACACCCGACGCGGTTCGTAGGGGCACGGATCCCGCGTGTCCGCTCTGGACTGACATGAAGTGGTCGGCTCCTACGTGATGGCCCCAGGGGCGTGGGGCGCTACTCTTCGAACTGCCACGGTTGCAATGAGCATGACATCGTACGGGCATTCCTCACTAGTCGCGCAACGAGAAATCCTCTTTGTCGACATTCCCACTGTCTACTAGCGACTATCGGCGAGCTGTCCACCACGGACCGTACGCATCGCTGCGCCGACCGCGTCCCTGGCCCTGGATGCCGGGCAGGTCACCTCGCCGACGTCCGGCGGATGCCGGGCCCGCACGGACCACCCCACGCGGACCGGTCGGGACAGCCGCCCGCCTGGCACGCTCGCAGATCAGGCCCGCCGGGCGGAACCGGACCGGCACAGCCGGCACGCTGGCCGGTCAGGCACCGGCGGGACGGACGGGCGCACTGCGGTGGGATTCGCCGACGGGAATGCCCGGCGTGGTCGGGCTCGCTGTGCCAGGCTCAGGACATGGACGACAAGACCATCCTGAGCCGGATCTCGGATCTGGTCGACGAGGAGCACCGGCTGCGGGCACAGGCGCAAGCCCACGAGGCGGGCACCGACGACGAGGCCCGTACCCGCCTGCGTGAGCTGGAGGAGTCTCTCGACCAGTGCTGGGACCTGCTGCGCCGCCGCCGCGCCGCCCGACAGGCCCATGGCGACCCCGAGGCGCAGGGCGCCCGCCCGGTGTCCGAGGTCGAACGGTATCTCCAGTAGCTCCGGACGACGGGGGTCGGCGGTCACACCCAGGGCAGGAACCGCCGACGGGCTCCAGCTACCGTTGACCGGCAACCGGAGCCCGTCGGATCAGGCCAGACCCGCCTCGCGGCACAGCAGGTCGGTCAGCGCTGTCGGGTCGGCGCGGTCCGCCGACAGACCCCGGGCGACGAACCAGTGGGCGACGATCCGGACGTCGCGGGCCAGGAACTCCCGCCCCTGCGGGTTCACCACCACGTCGACCACCTGCGGCAGGTCGATCAACACCAGCCGCCCCTCGTGCACCAACAGGTTGTACGGCGACAGGTCGCCGTGCGCGTACCCGGCCCGAGCCAGCACGACCAGGGCGTCGATCAGCTGCTCCCACAGCCCGAGCAGCTCGGCCGACTCCGGGCGCAGCCCGGCCAGCCGGGGCGCGGCCCTGCCCTCGCCGGGGTCGCCGAGGAACTCCAGCATCAGCTCGGTGCCCCGCAGCTGCACAGGGTACGGCACGGTGATAGTGCCGTAGCGCTGACCGATCTCCCAGAGCCGGCTCAGCGCCGCGAACTCCGCCGCCGCCCACTGCCCGGCGATCATCTGCCGACCGAACGCGGTGCGGCCGGTCATCGCCCGCATCTCGCGGGAGCGGCGCACCCGGCGCCCTTCGAGGTACCCCGCGTCGCGGTGGAAGAGCCGGTGGCGGGGATCCCGGTAGCGTTTCGCCGCGAGCAGGCAGAACCGGTCGGTGTCCGGTACGCCCCGGCGCACCAGATGGACGTCGGCCTCCTTGCCGGTCTTGAGCACACCGAGTTCGACGTCCTTCGCGGCCAACTCGGTGACCAGCCACTCCGGGTGCGGCAATGGCCCGTGCACCGCCTCGTCCCAGGAGGACCAGCTCTCGTCGCTGCCCGGGTCAGGCTCGTCGGGTTCGGTGAAGGCGGCGGCCGGGCGGCCGCGCTTCAGGAAACGTGGTTCGTCGTCGTCGAAGCGGCGTCCGCCGCGAGTACGGCGCTCGGGCGCCGGAAAATCGTGGTCGCGCATGGCGCTGGTGATCCCTTGGTCGAGGTATGGGGAGACAGGACGTGACCTGCGAAGACGGCCATGACCGACCTCCTCTCTCGACCGGGCACCCGCCCGGGACGCACGATGCGCGGCCCATACTCGTCGGCGCCTTCGACCGGGTCAACCGAATTAGCGCCTAGGCACCCATGATCTCTGCGATGGCGGCGATCACCGTGTCCACGGTCGCCGTGGGCGCGAACCGGGCGTCGGTCCAGGGACGCCCCCGGTGCAACCAGATGCTGGGCAGGCCGACCGCCGTGGCCCCGCCGATGTCCGCCTCCGGGCCGTCCCCGACCACCCACGCACCACGCAACGGCATCCGGGCCCGCTGGGCGGCGAGGGCGAAGATGCGGGGGTTGGGCTTGCTGACCCCGGCCTCCTCGGAGATCACCCAGTCGGCGATGTAGCGATCGAGTCCGGTTCGGCGGATCTTGGCATCCTGCTGCCGGACCGCGCCGTTGCTCACCACCACCGGCATCCAGCCGGCGTCGTCGGCGATCCGCAGGGCGCACGCCACCAACGGGTCCAGCCGGGTGAACTCGACGACCCCGTCGTGCAACTCCTCCACGAGGTCGATGGAGGGGATCCGCAGCCGGTAGCGGTCGCGGATCGCGTCCGCCACGTCCCAGCGATCAGTCAATCCGTCAGCATCAATGGAGAGTAACCATTCGATGTCGCTCGGTGGCGCTCCGATGCCGTCGAGGAAGCGCTCTGCCCAGGTGCGGAACGGCCCGGCCCGATCGAGCAGGGTGTTGTCCAGATCCAGCAGGAGCAGCGGCACTCGGGCACCTTACGGGAATCGGGTACCTCGCCGACAGGGCGGAACGTTACGCGGTGATGTCGGACGGGAGGAGACGCCACACGGACGGGCGACCCGGCACCAAGCCGTACGTACGGTTTGCGTCAGCGGGCGGGACCTGACACGATCGACATGTGCCCAGAGTAAGCCCGGATCAGCTCGAGGCCCGCCGACAGGAGATTCTCGCCGCCGCGCGAGCCTGCTTCGCTCGGCACGGCTACGAGGGCGCGACCGTCCGTCGCCTGGAGGAGGCCACCGGGCTTTCCCGGGGAGCCATCTTCCACCACTTCCGGGACAAGGACTCCCTCTTCCTCGCCGTCGCCGAGGACGACGCGGCGACGATGGTGGAGACGGTCGCCCGCAACGGACTCGTCCAGGTGATGCGCGACCTGCTCGCCCGGGCGGTCTCGCCGGACACCACCGGGTGGCTGGGCAGCCAGTTGGAGGTGTCCCGGCGGCTGCGTACCGATCCGGCCTTCGCCGACCGCTGGGCGCAACGCTCGGCCGCCATCGCCGAGGCCACCCGGGACCGGCTGGCCCGGCAACGGGAGGCCGGCGTGCTCCGCGAGGACGTCCCCATCGACGTGCTGGCCCGATTCCTCGAACTCGCCTACGACGGGCTGGTCCTGCACCTGGCGATGGGCCGCCCGGCCGGCGACCTGGGCGCAGTGCTCGACCTGGTCGAGGAGGCGGTACGCCGACGCTGAGTCGGCAGGTAACGAGAAGGTAACTCAGCTACCCGGGCAGCCGGGTGCTGGCATCGCCGCTCCACAATGAGACCGCGTCCCCTCGCGTGACAGGAGCAGGCCATGATGGGTTTCGCGGTCGATTACGACACCTGGGGAATCCCCGGTCCCACCTTCATCAGGGCCTACCTGGTGGTCGTGGTGATCGCCGTCGCCATCGTGCTGGTCCGCCGCCGGTCGTTGTTGAGTGGCCGGGCCGCCCCGCCCGTCGACCAGTTGGGCCCGCAGCAGATCGCCTACCTCAACGGCGGTGACGACTTCGCCGTCTGGGCGTCGCTGGCCACCCTGCGCAGCCAGGGTGTGATCGGTGTCGACACGGAGCACCGGCTGAGCGCCGACGCACCGCTGCCGCTCGCGCCCACCCCACTCGACCGCGCCATCCACTACGCCGCGACGCAGCGCACCCGGGCCCGGGACGTGCGGCGCACCGAGTGGGTCCAACGTGCCCTCGTCGAGCTGCGCGACGGGCTCGACGAGCGCGGTCTCGCGGTCGGCCCGGACCGGCGCAGCGCCCTGCGTCAGGGTCCGCTGCTGCTGGTCGCCCTGCTGGCGGTCGGTGTCGCCCGGATCGTCGCCGGGCTCGCCAACGACCGCCCGGTCGGGTACCTGGTGCTCACCGTGCTGGCGCTCACCGTACTGACCATCGTGCTGCTGGTCCGGGCGCCCCGCCGTACCCGGGCAGCCGAAGCCGCGCTGCGCGCACTACGCCAACGCAACCGGCACCTCTCCCCCGCCGCGAACCCGTCGTACGCCACCTACGGAGCGGCGGGAGCGGCCATGGCCGTGGCCCTCTACGGCACCGCCTCGCTCTGGTCGCTCGACCCGGCCTTCGCCCAGCAGGCGGAGATCCAACGCCACATCGCGACCGGGGGCACCAGCTCCATCGCCTCGTGTGGCGGCGGCAGCACCGCGGGCTCCGGTGGCTCTGGTGACGGCGGGGGCTGCGGAGGCGGCGGCGGCTGCGGTGGCGGAGGCTGTGGCGGATGAACACCCCGCACGGTGTGGGCATCGGCTGGCGCCCGGAGATCTCCGGCTTCGTCGCCGAGCTACCCGGCCTGCGCTTCGTCGAGGTGATCGCCGAGTCGGTGCCGACCGCTGGTCCAGTGCCGGACGGCCTGGTCGAGCTACGCGACCGAGGTGTCACCGTGGTACCCCACGGCGTGCGGCTCTCCCTCGGCGGCGCGGAGCCGGTCGAGCCAGCCCGGGTCGCCCACCTGGCGGCGGTCGCGCAACTGCTGGCGGCACCCCTGGTCAGTGAACACATCGCCTTCGTCCGGGCGGGCGGCCTGGAAGCGGGTCACCTGCTGCCGCTGCCCCGCACCCACGAGGCCGTCGACGCGGTGTGCGCCAACATCGCCCGCGCCCAGGCGGGCCTGCCGGTGCCGATCGCGCTGGAACCGATCGCCGCCCTGTTCGACTGGCCGGACGACGAGCTCGACGAGGCGGCGTTTCTCAACGAGATCCTGGAACGCACCGGAGCGCTGCTGCTGCTCGACGTGGCCAACGTCTACGCCAACGCCCGCAACCGGGGCACCGACCCGGTCGCGCTGCTGGAGCGCCTGCCCCTGGAACGGGTGGCCTACCTACACGTCGCGGGTGGTGCCGAGCGCGGCGGTTTCTACCACGACACCCACACCGACCCGATCGGGCAGGAGGTGTTGGCGCTGCTCGCCGAGTTGTGCTCCCGGCACCGTCCACCGGCGGCGCTGTTGGAGCGTGACGGGCACTACCCGCCGGCGACCGAGCTACGTACCGAACTGGACGCCATCGCCACCGCCTGCGGTTTCCCGGTGGTGACGTGACCCCGGACGGACCGGCCGAGTCGACCGGATCGCTCGCGGCACGGCAGGCGGAACTGGTCGCGGCCCTGGTGGCCGGTGGTCCGCCGCCGCCCGGCTTCGCACCCGGCCCGCTGGCCGCCGCCCGCCTGGCGCTGCTACGCAAGCGCGCTGGCGAGGTGGCCCGGCACTGGCCGCTGCTCGCCGCCGGGCTCGGCCCCGCCTGGCCCACGGCGTTCACCGAGTGGGCGGCCGGACGACCCGGCGCTGGCGGGTTCCGGGACGGCTGGGACCTGGCCCGCGCGCTACACGCCCGCGCCGCCCTGCCGGCACTCGGCGCCGAGGAACTCGCCGTACGCGAAGCGGAGTTCCGCTACGACGGACACCGGGCCCCGCGCCGCCGCCGCTTCCCCGCCCTCGGACGGGCCGGCGGCGCGGTCGCCGTCCAGGTCGCCGGTCGGGTACGCCTGCTGCGCCCCGCCCGTCCCTGAACGGCGCGGTCCAGCGCACCGGGCTGTTTCCCGCCGGACGGGCTGGGGCAGGATCGTCGGCATGGATCTCGGACTGACCGATCGGGTCTACGTGCTCACCGGTGCCTCCCGTGGGCTTGGTTACGCCACCGCGCAGTGCCTGGTGGCCGATGGCGCCCGGGTGGTGCTGTCGGCCCGACACGCCGAGTCGGTGGAGTCCGCCGTGGCCGGCCTCGGCGGCCCCGACCGGGCCGTCGGCGTCACCGCCGACCTGGCCGACCCGGCGACACCCGACCAGCTGCTCGCCACCGCGCGGCGTCACTTCGGCCGCGTCGACGGGGCCCTGGTCTCCGTCGGTGGACCACCCGCCGGCAGCGCCGCGTCGGTCGACGACGAGCAGTGGCGGCGGTCCTTCGAAACCGTCTTCCTCGGCAGCGTCCGGATGGTACGTACCGTCGCCGCCGCGCTGCCCGACGGCGGTGCCATCGCGCTGGTGCTCTCCACCTCGGCGCGCGGGCCGGTGCCCGGACTGGGCATCTCCAACGGACTACGGCCAGGTCTGGCCGGCGTCGCCAAGGACGTCGCCGACGAGTACGGCCCGCGCGGTGTACGGGTGGTCGGGCTGCTGCCGGGACGGATCCTGACCGACCGCAACCGGGAACTCTTCGCCGCCACCGGTGACCCCGAGCGCGCCCGGGCCGAGGCGGAGGCGGGCGTCCCGCTGCGGCGCATCGGTGACCCCGCCGAGTTCGGTCGGGTCGCCGCCTTCGTGCTCTCCCCTGCGGCCAGCTACCTCACCGGCGTCACCATCCCGGTCGACGGTGGCGCGCTGCGCGGCCTGTGAGCAGCGCGAAGCCGCACCGGCCGAAGACTTTCCACGGCAGGTCGGGGCAGGCCACCCAGCCGGGCCATGTGTCGCCCCGACCGTACCCGCGCCCCAGCCGCGAGGATCTGGCCGCAGCGGCCGACAGGACCATCCCGGACGTCATCGCCACCGGGCTGGACGTCCTCTTCGTCGGCATCAACCCGGGACTCTGGTCGGCGGCGACCGGCTGGCACTTCGCCCGCCCCGGCAACCGGTTCTGGCCGGCGCTGCACCGAGGTGGGTTCACCCCACGCCTGCTGCACCCCAGCGAGCAGGACGAGCTACCCACGTTCGGGCTCGGCATCACCAACATGGTGGCCCGGGCCAGCGCCCGCGCCGACGAGTTGACCGCCGCCGAACTGGTCGACGGCGCGGGCCGGCTCACCGACAAGGTGGCCCGGTACCGGCCACGCTGGGTCGCGGTGGTCGGCGTCACCGCGTACCGGATCGGTTTCGCCCGGCCGAAGGCCCGGTTCGGGCCGCAGCCGGAGCGGCTGGCCGACGCCCGGCTGTGGGTGCTGCCGAACCCCAGCGGGCTGAACGCGCACTACACCCCGCAGACCCTCGGTGCCGCCTTCGCCGAACTCCGCGCGGCCGTCCCCGGGTGACCCCGCCGCTCAGACGTCCTCTCAGTTCGCGGCGGCGGGTGGCAGCGCCTCGTCGGCGATGTACTCCCGGGAGGGGATGACCACCGGCTCCGGGCCGGTGGCGTCGGCGTACGGAGTGGGCGAGTCGGCCACCGCGAACTGGGTGCGGTACAGCTCGGCGTAGAGACCGCCGACGGCGACCAGCTCGTCGTGTCGGCCCCGCTCCACGATCCGACCGTCGTCGAGGACCAGGATCTGGTCGGCGTCGCGGACGGTGGAGAGCCGGTGGGCGATCACCAGGGCGGTACGCCCGGTCAACGCCACCGCCAGTGCCCGTTGCACCGCCGCCTCGCTCTCCGAATCCAGGTGGGCGGTCGCCTCGTCGAGGATCACGATCGACGGCGCCTTGAGCAGCAGGCGGGCGATGGCGATGCGCTGCTTCTCGCCGCCGGAGAAGCGGTAGCCGCGCTCACCGACGGTGGTTTCGAGCCCGTCGGGCAGCGACCTGACCAGGTCGGCGACCTGCGCTCCGGCCAGGGCCGCCCACAGCTCGTCGTCGGTGGCGTCCGGCTTGGCGTACCGCAGGTTCTCCGCGATGGTCTCGTGGAACAGGTGCGAATCCTGGGTGACCACACCGATCTCGTCGCGCAGCGAGTCGAGCCGGGCGTCGCGGACGTCGACCCCACCGACCAGCACCTGCCCGTCGGTGACGTCGTAGATGCGGGAGATCAGCATGGACAGGGTGGACTTGCCGGCACCGGAGGGGCCGACCAACGCCACCATCTGCCCCGGCTCGACGTTGAACGAGACCCCCTTGAGCACCGGCTCGTTGACCGTACGATCCAGCGCGGCGACCTCCTCCAGCGACGCCAGCGAGATCTCCGCCGCGCTCGGGTAGCGGAACCGGACGTCGCGGAACTCGACGCTGCCCGCCCCCTCGGGGATCCGCACCGCGTCGGGCCGCTCCTTGATGCCCGGTTCCAGGTCGAGCACCTCGAAGACCCGGTCGAACGACACCAACGCGCTCATCACGTCCACCCGGACGTTGCTCAGCGCGGTCAGCGGGCCGTAGAGGCGGGTGAGCAGCAGCGCCAGGGTCACCACGGTGCCGGCGCTGACCTGGCCGCTGACCGCGAGCCAACCGCCGAGGCCGTAGGTGAGGGCCTGGGCCAGGGAGGCCACCAGCAGCATGGCCACGAAGAAGGTCCGCGAGTACATCGCGGAGGTGATGCCGATGTCGCGGACCCGTTCGGCCCGCGCGGCGAAGCGGGCCGCCTCGGCGTCGGGTCGGCCGAAGAGCTTCACCAGCAACGCGCCGGCGACCCCGAACCGCTCGGTCATCGTCGCGTTCATCTTGGCGTCGAGGTCGTACGACTCGCGGGTGATCTCGGCCAACCGCCGACCCACCCGGCGTGCCGGGATGATGAAGACCGGCAACAGCACCAGCGACAACGCCGTGATCTGCCAGGAGAGGGTGAGCATCACGGCGGCGGTGAGGACCAGTTGGATCACGTTGCTGACCACGCCGGACAACGTCGAGGTGAAGGCCCGCTGCGCGCCTATCACGTCGTTGTTGAGCCGACTGACCAGCGCACCCGTCTGGGTGCGGGTGAAGAACTGCAACGGCATCCGCTGCACGTGGTCGTAGACGCGGGTGCGCAGGTCGAGGATGATGCCTTCGCCGATGCGGGCCGAATACCACCGTTGGGCCAGCGACAGGAGGGCGTCGGCGACCGCGAGCGCGGCGATGAACAGGGCCAGCCGGACCACCGCCGCCCCGGCCTCGGGACCGCCCTGGGTGATCGTGTCGATCACGTCACCGGCCAGCAGCGGGGTGGCCACCCCGATCACCGCGGCGATGATCACGGTGAGCAGGAAGACCGCGATGTCGCGTCGGTAGGGGTGGGCGAAGGCCACGATCCGGCGGGCGACGCCGCGCTTGAGCCGGTGCGTGGCGATGTCGTCCTGACTACGCATCGACCGGAGCATGCTCCAACCGCCCACGCCGCCACCGGTCATCGGGTGGGACACGCTCACCTCCGAGTCAGGACGCCGTTCGCTGTCGGGTCAATTCTCCCGATGACTACGACAACCACGCGAGTAACCCGGATCTTCCCGAACGGTCCTTACTATTCTCCTCGACCGGCGAGATCCCGCAGCCGCCTGGTCTGTGCCTCCCGCTCGGCGCGCTGCTGCTCGGCGTGGGTACGACCGGCGGCTCCGGCGAGCAGTGCCTTGATCTCGACGACGGCGTCCCGGTGGTGGCCGAGCAGCCCGGCGGTCAGGTCACGCACCGCGCCGTCCAGCTCGGCGCGCGGCACCACCAGGGTGGCCAGGCCGATCCGGTCGGCCTCGGCCGCGCCCATCCGTCGCCCGGTGGCGCAGATCTCCAGGGCACGCGGGTAGCCGACCAGCTCGACCAGACGCTTGGTGCCGGCCAGGTCGGGGACCAGGCCCAGCGTCACCTCGGCCATGGAGAACGTCGCGTCCTCGGCCAACACCCGCAGGTCGCAGGCGAGCGCGAGTTGGAAGCCGGCACCGATGGCGTGCCCCTGGACAGCGGCGATCGAGATGACGTCCGGCCGGTGCAGCCAGGTGAACCCGCCCTGGTACTCGGCGATCCGGTCGGCGCACTCCTGCTCCGACAGGGTGGTCAGCTCGGCGAAAGAACCGGGGCCGGAGGCACCGGCCACCGACAGGTCGAGGCCGGCGGAGAAGGCTCGCCCCTCACCGCGCACCACGACCACGCGTACGTCGCCGGGCAGCTCCCGGGAGAAGTCGCTCATCGCGCGCCACATCGCCGGTGTCTGCGCGTTGAGCACGTCGGGCCGGCACAGGGTGACAGTGGCGACCGGCCCGTCGCATTCCAGCCGGACCCCGGTCGCCTCGGCGGTCACCGGGCGGCCCGGGTCACGGTGGTGGTGGCGGTGCTGATGGACGATGCTGACGGGCGGGTCACGCCTTCTTGCGACGCCGAGCGCCGCCGCGCTGCCGCAGCTGCACCCCGGACTCGGTGAGCACGCGGTGGATGAACCCGTACGATCGCCCGGTCGAGGCCGCGAGCGCCCGGATGCTCTCGCCCCCGGTGTACCGCTTGACGAGGTCCTTCGCGAGCGTCTGACGCTCGGCTCCGACGATCCGGCGACCCTTCTCAGTGCTGGTGGCTGTGCCAGTGGCTGCCATGCTGTGTCCTCACGTCCCAGACTGTGCGGTTCGGATACGGTCCCACCTATTAGACCGTCTCGAACGATCATGCGCCAGATATCAACTATTCGCCAACCGACACGCTATGCGATGTCAGCTTCCCGATAGGTGACGTGGCGCCGATCTCAGGCCAGCTCGACCAGTTCCAGCAGATCGTCGCTCCAGGCGTCCTCGTCGCCGTCCGGCAGCAGGATCGCCCGGTCCGGCTTGAGCGCCAGCACCGCACCCGGATCGTGCGTGACCAGCACGATCGCGCCCGGGTAGCGGGCGATGGCGTCGAGCACCTGCTCCCGGCTGACCGGGTCCAGGTTGTTGGTCGGCTCGTCCAGCAGCAGCACGTTGGCGCCGGAGCAGACCAGCGTGGCCAGGGCGAGCCGGGTCTTCTCCCCGCCGGAGAGGACACCGGCCGGTTTGTCGACGTCCTCGCCGGAGAAGAGGAAGGCGCCCAGGATCTTCCGCAGCTCGGTGTCGGTCTGCTCGATCGCGGCGGCCCGCATGTTCTCCAGCACGGTCCGCTCCACGTCCAGCGTCTCGTGCTCCTGAGCGTAGTAACCCAACCGCAGTCCGTGACCGGGGCGTACCTCGCCGGTGTCCGGCTCCAGCAGCCCGCCGAGCATCCGCAACAGGGTGGTCTTGCCGGCGCCGTTGAGCCCGAGGATGGCCACCCGGGAGCCCCGGTCCACCGCCACGTTCACGTCGGTGAAGATCTCCAACGAGCCGTACGACTTGGACAGGCCGGTCGCGGTCAGTGGGGTCTTGCCGCACGGCGCCGGAGCCGGGAACCGCACCTTGGCCACCTTGTCGGCGACCCGGACCTCATCCAGGCCGGACAGCAGCCGCTCGGCCCGGCGGGCCATGTTCTGCGCGGCGACCGTCTTGGTGGCCTTGGCCCGCATCTTGTCGGCCTGGGCCATCAGCGCGCCGGCCTTCTTCTCGGCGTTGGCCCGCTCCCGGCGGCGACGACGCTCGTCGGTCTCCCGCGCCGCCAGGTACGCCTTCCAGCCCAGGTTGTAGACGTCGACCACGCTGCGGGTGGCGTCCAGGAACCACACCTTGTTGACCACCGACTCCAGCAGGTCGCCGTCGTGGGAGATCACGATCAGCCCACCCTTGTGATTGGCGAGGAAGCCCCGCAACCAGGTGATCGAGTCGGCGTCGAGGTGGTTGGTGGGCTCGTCCAGCAGCAGGATCCCGCCGCCGTTCTCGCCCGCGTCGCGGAACAGGATCCGGGCCAGCTCGATACGGCGACGCTGACCGCCGGAGAGGGTGCCGATGGTCTGCGCCAGGGCCCGGTCGGGCAACCCCAGATTCGCGCAGATGCGGGCCGCCTCGGCCTCCGCCGCGTACCCGCCGAGCGCGGCGAACTGGTCCTCCAGCGCGCCGTACCGGCGCACCAGGCGCTCGTCGCCGCCCTCGGCCAGCTGGGCCTCCAGCTCTTTCATCCCGGCCATCAGCACGTCCAGGCCACGGGCGGAGAGCACCCGGTCCCGGCCGGTGACGTCCAGGTCGCCGGTACGCGGGTCCTGTGGCAGGTAGCCGACGGCGCTGCGCCGGTCGACCTGGCCGGCGTACGGCTGGCCCTCACCGGCGAGCACCTTCAACGTGGTGGTCTTGCCGGCACCGTTGCGCCCGACCAGGCCGATCCGGTCGCCGGGCTGGACCCGCAGCGTGGTGTCGGACAGCAGGATCCGGGATCCGGCACGCAGTTCCAGGCCGGTGGCAGTGATCATTTCGCGGTACTCGCTCTCGGGATCCGAAGGGCTGACTCAGGGCACACGAAAGCGCCGGCGAGTCGAGGTGACCCGTCGGCGCGGGGCGTTCAGCCTTCGCAGCGCAGCACGGCGTCGATTGTACCGGGCCCCGGCCGACACTCCACGCGGATTACCGACCAAGATCGTCGGGTACCGGATGGCGGACCGGACCCGGTTCCGGCCCATGAGCCACAGACTGATCGGGGTCACCATGGAGCTGAACGAGAACGCACGGATAGACACCAGCCAGGTGGAGGACCGGCGTGGTAGCGGCGGAGGCGGCGGGATGGGCATTCCCATCCCGATCGGCGGCGGGCGCGGCGGCATCGTCGGCATCGTCATCGCCGTGCTGGTGGCCCTCGTCGGTGGCGGTTTCGGCCTGAACGCCATGACCGGCGGCGAGGAGCAGGGCGACAACGCCGCGCTGGAGCAGCGCTGCTCCGCCGAGAACGCCCTAGAGCAGCTCGACTGCCGCAACACCCTCTACGTCAACTCGATCCAGGCGTACTGGCGCACCGCACTGCCGGAGTCCCTCGGCGAGCAGTACCGCCCGACCCGCACCGTCTTCTTCAGCCAGGCCGTCAACACCGCCTGCGGCCAGGCCGACTCCGGCGTCGGCCCGTTCTACTGCCCGGCCGACTCGCTGGTCTACATCGACCTCTCCTTCTACGAGGTGCTCGCCAGGCAGCTGGGCGCCGAGGGTGAGTTCGCCCAGCCGTACGTGCTGGCCCACGAGTACGGCCACCACGTGCAGAACCTGCTCGGCACCAACGAGCAGGTCCGCCGCCAGCAGCAGCGCGACCCGGGCAACGCCAACGAGCTGTCGGTACGGCTGGAGTTGCAGGCCGACTGCTACGCCGGAGCCTGGGCGAAGAACGCCACCGGCACGGCCGACGAGCGCGGGCAGAAGATCTTCACCAGCATCACCGAGCGGGACATCGCCGAGGCCATCGACACCGCCGAGGCCATCGGTGACGACGCCATCTCCAAGCGGGCCAACCGGCCGGTGAACCGGGACGAGTTCACCCACGGCTCGTCGGAGCAGCGTAAGCAGTGGTTCAACCGGGGATACGACAGCGGCGACCCGGCCTCCTGCGACACGTTCACCGGCGCGGTCTGAGGTGCAAGGAAGGGCCCCTTGTTAACGCCTGCGGTATAGAAGGGAACCCTTCTCACCGCTCGTGTTAAAAAGGGGCCCTTCCTACATCGGTCGGGGGCGTCGGTCAGGTGGGGTCGCGGACGAGGATGCGGACCGCGCGAGCGGCGGTGACCACGTCGAGCAGCACCGCGTACCGGGGCTCGGGAACGTCGAGCAGCCGCTCCGCGCGCAGCGCCGCCAGCGGGTCGAGTCGCCGGTCGGCGAGGATCGCGTCCACCGCCCGCCGGTCACCGCCGGCGACCACCGCGTCCAGGCGATCCGCCTCCGGCAGCAGCAGCCGCACCGCCAGCTCCGCCGCGTCGGCCAACGCCGCCTTGGCCTGGTTGTCCCGGCGGCGAGCAAACCGCTGCTGGGACCAACCACCCGCAGCGGTACGCCCCTGCACGTAACGGGTGTCGACCTTGTGCACCGGTAGCCGCTCCCCTTCGGCGATCCCCATCGCCACCGCCCCCTTGCGCGCCAGCAGCAGGCCGATCCGGCGCGGCGCGAGCGCAGCAGCAACGAAGGCATCGAGATCGGTGGTGGCCGGTGCACCCGGCGGGGTGTGCAGCCCGGCGCTGGCACGGTCCGGGGCGGTCAGCAGTAGACCGTACTCCTGGATGGTGATGGCGGGCGGGCCGTGCCGGTCGGTGAAGCCGGCGACCCAGCGGTTGGTCCGGGCCGGGTCGACGTCGACCCACCGGCCGCCCCCGGCCGCAGGTCGGCTACTCATCCCCTGACCGTACGGCATGCGAGATCGCCCCCGCCGAGCGCCGAGCGCCGAAACCGTCACCTCGGACCGGCGACGAGGCGGCGGGCCGGCCCTGGCTCCGGGTACGGATCATCCGTTGAGCAGCATGCTGATGGCGAGCACCGTGATGATCGCGCTCGACAGCAGGGCGGTGAGCAGGCGTCCGCGCTCACTGGTGAGCGCCCGACCGATCAGTGTGCCGCCCGCTGCCACCAGCAACTGCCAGCTGGCCGAGGCCACGAACACACCGATTGTGAAGAGCAGCGCGGCCGCGAGGGCGGACCCGGCCGGGTCACCACGGCCGAGCACCAGGGCGGTGAAGTAGACGATGGTGGCCGGGTTGAGCAGGGTCAGCGCGAGAATCCCGGCGAACGCCCGGGCCGGGGTGGCCATCCCGCCCCGCTCCGGCAGGCCAGGTCCCGGCGACGCGTCGTCCGCCGGTGGCTGGTCCACGCCGCCGGCCGACGAGACGGCCGGGACGATCACCGGCGAGCGGTTCGGGGACCGGCGTGGGCCACGCACCCGCAGGGCGCGCCACGCGCCGTGGGCGGCGAGGGCGAGCAGCACTGTCGCGCCGACCAGCCGCAGCGGCCCGGCCACCGGCGCGAGCCCACCGGCGACCGCCGCGCCACCGAACGCCGCGACACCGGCGTACAACCCGTCGGCGGTGGCCACCCCGAGCGCGGCGGCCGCGCCGACCCGGAACGAGGTCCGCGCGGCGAGCCCGAGGATCAGCACGGCGATCGCGCCGACCGGGACGGCCACGCCGTAGCCGGCGACCAGACCGGCGAGCAACGCGCCGGTCACGACGGACGCCGTGGTGAGATGCCGTCCGCCGCGGTCCGCTGCCGACGAGCGGTGGCGGCAACGACGCCAGGACACGAGTTCGTCGGGTACGCCTCACTCACTGGGTCATGCTGCGGCCGCCCGTCGCGGCGGCGCCACGGATTATCCGACCACGCCGCTGCGACCGTCGGAGTGACTCGATGCCGCGATGCGTCCGCGCTCCCAGCTCGACAGTGCGGGATCGCCCATTGACCGTGCCCGGCAGGCTCGCCGCCACGACGGGAAGGTGCCTCCATAACGGCCTCGGGCGCGGCACCCGGTGGATGCCGCGCCCGAGGATGCACTCCGGAGTCTGCCCGGAGGAGCTGTCAGACGTTGAAACCGAGGGAGCGGAGCTGGTCGCGCCCCTCGTCAGTGATCTTGTCCGGTCCCCACGGGGGAAGCCAGACCCAGTTGATCCGGATGTCGTTGACCAGGCCACCACCGGGGCCGGTGGTCAACGCCTGGCGGGCCTGGTCCTCGATCACGTCGGTCAGCGGGCAGGCCGCCGAGGTCAACGTCATGTCCAGGGTGGCGACGTTGTCGTCGTCGACGTGCACGCCGTACACCAGGCCGAGGTCGACCACGTTGATGCCCAGCTCCGGGTCGACGACGTCCTTCATCGCCTCCTCGACGTCGGCGACGGCGGCCTTACCGCCGGTCGCCGCGCCGCCGGTCGCCGGGGTCGCCGCGCCGTCGGTCGCCACCGCGCCCGACTCCGGCGTGCTGCTGGTCTCCTCGGTCATGCCTTCACCTCCGTCGGGCTCGCGCCCACACCGGCGCGTGCCGCGGCGTCCTTGAACGCCATCCACGGCAACAGCGCGCATTTGACCCGGGCGGGATAGCGGGCGACGCCCTCGAACGCCACCCCGTCGCCGAGTACGTCCTCGTCCGGCGTGACCTGACCACGACCGGACATCAGCGTCAGAAACGCCTCGTGCACCTCGAACGCCTCGCTCGCACCACGGCCGGTCAGCAGCTCGTGCAGCACGCTCGCGGACGCCTGGCTGATCGAACACCCCATGCCGTCGTACGACACGTCGTGCAGCGTCTCGCCGTCGGTGGCCACCCGGACGGTGATCTCGTCACCGCAGGTGGGGTTGACGTGGTGCGCCTCGCCGACCTGGTCGGCCGGGTCGGCGGCGTCACGCAGCCCGCGACCGTGCGGATGCTTGTAGTGGTCCAGGATGATCTCCTGGTAAAGAGACTCAAGCTGCATCAACCGAACACCTTCCGCGCCTGCTCCAGACCCGCCACCAGTGCGTCGATCTCCTCGGTGGTGGTGTAGAGGTAGAACGAGGCCCGCGTGGTGGCCGGCACCCCGAACCTGGTGCAGACCGGCCGGGCGCAGTGGTGACCCACCCGCACCTGTACCCCGAGGGAGTCGAGCACCTGCCCCACGTCGTGCGGGTGCACGTCGCCGAGCGCGAAGGAGATGGTGCCGCCCCGACCGACCGGCACCTCCGGGCCGAAGATCCGCAGACCGGGCACGGTGGCCAGGGCGTCCAGCGCGTACGCGGTCAGCTCCTTCTCGTGCCACTGGATCGCCCGCATGCCGACGCCGGTGAGGTAGTCCACGGCCGCCCCGAGGGCGACCGCCTCGGCGATCGGCGGGGTACCCGCCTCGAAGCGGGCCGGCGGCGGGGCGTACGTGGAGCCGCCCATCGCCACCGTCTCGATCATCGAGCCGCCGCCGAACACCGGCGGCATCGCCGCCAGCAGCTCGCCACGCCCCCACAGCACGCCGATGCCGGTCGGGCCGCACATCTTGTGCCCGGTGAAGACGATGAAGTCGGCGTCCAGGTCGACCACGTCGATCGGCATGTGCGGCACCGACTGCGAGCAGTCCAGCAGCAGCAGCGCACCCACCTCGCGGACCCGGGCCGTGATCCGCGAGGTGGCGTTGACGGTGCCGAGGATGTTGGACATGTGCACCAGCGAGACGATCTTCGTCCGCTCGTTGACCAGGTCGGTCAGGCCCGACTCGTCCAGCCGGCCCTGGTCGGTGACCGGGAACCAGCGCAGCGTCGCGCCGGTCCGCTCGGCCAACAGCTGCCACGGAACGATGTTCGAGTGGTGCTCCATCTCCGAGATGACGATCTCGTCACCCGGCCCCAACCGGAACCGGGGATCACCGTCGGGGCGCAGCGAGGCGTTGGAGAACGCGTACGCCACGACGTTGATCGCCTCGGTGGAGTTCTTCGTGAAGACCACCTCGTCGACGCTCGGCGCGTTGACGAACCGGGCGATCTTCGCCCGGGCCCCCTCGTACGCCTCGGTCGCCTCGGTGCCGAGCGTGTGCACCGAGCGGGACACGTTGGCGTTGTGGCGGGCGTAGTGCGCGGCCAGCACGTCGAGCACCTGGCGCGGCTTGTGCGAGGTGTTGGCGCTGTCCAGGTAGACCAACGGATGCCCGTTGATCTCCCGCCCGAGGATCGGGAAGTCGGCGCGTACCGCCGCCACGTCGTAGCGGGGCACGTCGTCGTACTGCGGCATCCCGGGCGGGATCGCGATGGTGGTCATCCTGGTGACCGACCCTTCCTTCGAGGTCAGGCCCGCGCCGAACCAGCCCCGGCGACGTACCGCTCGTAGCCCTCTTCCTCGAGCTTGTCGGCCAGTTCCGGGCCGCCCTGCTCGACGATTCGACCGGCGACGAAGACGTGCACGAAGTCGGGCTTGATGTAGCGCAGGATCCGGGTGTAGTGGGTGATCAGCAGCAGGCCGGTGTCGCCGGTGTCGCGCACCCGGTTCACGCCCTCGCTCACCACGCGCAGCGCGTCCACGTCGAGGCCGGAGTCGGTCTCGTCGAGAATGGCCACCTTCGGCTTGAGCAGCTCCAGCTGCACGATCTCGTGGCGCTTCTTCTCACCGCCGGAGAAGCCCTCGTTGACGTTGCGCTGGGCGAAGGCCGGGTCCATGTGCAGCCGCTCCATGGCACCGCGCAGCTCGCCGCCCCAGGTGCGCAGCTTCGGCGCCTCCCCGTCGATGGCGGTCTTGGCGGTACGCAGGAAGTTCGCCACCGAGACGCCGGGCACCTCGACCGGGTACTGCATGGCGAGGAAGAGACCGGCGCGGGCCCGCTCGTCGACGGACATCTCCAGGACGTCCTCGCCGTCCAGGGTCACCGAACCGCCGGTGATCTCGTACTTCGGGTGCCCGGCGACCGAGTACGCCAGGGTCGACTTGCCGGAGCCGTTCGGGCCCATGATCGCGTGGGTCTCCCCCGCCTTCACGGTCAGGTCGACACCGTGCAGGATCGGCTTGAGCTCACCCTCGGGCAGCTTCACCGACACCTGCAGGTCGCGGATCTCCAGGGTGCTCATTATCGGGTCACTCCATTGCTCGGCGTCAGACTGACGTAGATGTCACCGTCGCGGACTTCGACGGGATAGACGGGTACGGGTTCGATGGCCGGCGGCCCGGTGGGTTCGCCGGTACGCAGGTCGAAGCGGGAGCCGTGCAGCCAGCACTCCAGGGTGCAGCCTTCGACCTCTCCCTCGGAGAGCGCCACGGCCGCGTGCGAGCACTCGTCGAACACGGCGTAGAACTGGTCGTCCTCACCGTGCACGAGCGCGATCTGGGTGCCGTCGACGTCCGCGCTGATCACGGTGCCCTTCGGCACGTCCTCGACGGCGCAGATGCGGATCATCAGACGCCCGCCTTCGTGAGCCGAGCCTCGATCGCGTCCCCCAGGCGCTCACGCAGGGGCTCCACCGGGATCTTGTTCAGCAGCTCGGTGAAGAAGCCGCGCACCACCAGGCGGCGTGCCTCGGCCTCCGGGATGCCCCGGGCCATCAGGTAGAACAACTGCTCGTCGTCGAAGCGGCCGGTCGCGCTGGCGTGGCCGGCCCCGGCGATCTCGCCGGTCTCGATCTCCAGGTTCGGCACCGAGTCGGCCCGCGCGCCGTCGGTGAGCAGCAGGTTCCGGTTGATCTCGTACGTGTCGGTGCCGGTCGCCTCGGCCCGGATCAGCACGTCGCCGACCCAGACGGTACGGGCGCTCTCCCCCTGCAACGCGCCCCGGTAGCCGACGTAGCTGCGACAGTCCGGCACGGTGTGGTCGACCAGCTGGCGGTGCTCCTGGTGCTGGCCGGAGTCGGCGAAGTAGACGCCGTACAGCTCCGCCTCGCCGCCCCGATCGGTGTACTCGACGGTGGTGTACTGGCGGACCAGGTCGCCACCGAGGGTGACCTGGACGTGCAGCACCCGCGCGTCGCGTCCCAGCCGCACCTTCAGGTGCTGCGCCTGCACCGCGTCGTCGGCCCAGTCGGCGACGGTGACCAGGGTGAGCTTCGCCCCGGCACCCACCGTCACCTCGACGTTGTCCGCCAGGGTGGCCGACCCGACGTGCTCCAGCACCAGCACCGCCTCGGCGAACCGACCCACGTCGACGACCGTGTGTCCGAAGGCCAGACCCTCGGCACCGTCACCGACCACCCGGATGACGGTCGGGCCACTGATCACGGCGTCCTGCGCCACCCGCACCAGCAGTGCCTGCTCGGCACCGCCGTAGGCCAGCGCGCTGACCCGGTCGAACGGGGTGAGCACGGTGCCGACCCGCGGGTCGTCGCGGCCGATCCGCTCCACGGACACGCCCTCGGGCAGGTCGGCGTACTCGTGCCGAACCGTGCCGGTGGCGGTCTGGTCGTCACCGACCAGCCCACGCAGCCGCTTGAGCGGGGTGAAACGCCACTCCTCCTCCAGGCCGGTCAGGGCCGGGAAGTCGGCGACATCGTACGAACGCAGCGCCTGAGACTTGGTGCTCGGCGGCGCGGAAGCCTGGGTAGTCATCTCGTCCTTGGTCTGTTCTACGACGGCGGTCTGGTTAACCGGAGGGCGGGCCGGCCGGTGTTCCCGGCCCCTCGGGCCGAGCCTCGCCCGGCCCGACCGGTCGGGCTGCGGCGGCAGGTCAGCCGACCGCGCCCTCCATCTGCAGCTCGATCAGGCGGTTGAGCTCCAGGGCGTACTCCATGGGAAGTTCCTTGGCGATCGGCTCGATGAAGCCGCGCACGATCATCGCCATCGCCTCGTCCTCGCTCAGGCCCCGGCTCATCAGGTAGAAGAGCTGGTCCTCGCTGACCTTGGAGACGGTCGCCTCGTGCCCCATCGACACGTCGTCCTCACGAATGTCGACGTAGGGGTAGGTGTCGGAGCGGGAGATGGTGTCGACCAGCAGCGCGTCGCACTTGACCGTGCTGGCGCTGCTGTACGAGCCCTCCAACACCTGCACCAGGCCCCGGTACGAGGTCCGACCGCCGCCCCGGGCGATCGACTTCGACACGATGGTGCTGCTGGTGTGCGGCGCCGCGTGCACCATCTTGGCACCGGCGTCCTGGTGCTGCCCCTCACCGGCCATGGCGACCGAGAGCACCTCGCCCTTGGCGTGCTCGCCGGTCATGTAGACCGCCGGGTACTTCATGGTGACCTTGGAACCGATGTTGCCGTCGATCCACTCCATGGTGGCGCCCTCGTGGCACACGGCGCGCTTGGTGACCAGGTTGTAGACGTTGTTCGACCAGTTCTGGATGGTCGTGTAGCGGCACCGGGCGTTCTTCTTGACGATGATCTCCACCACGGCGCTGTGCAGCGAGTCCGAGGAGTAGATCGGCGCGGTGCAGCCCTCGACGTAGTGCACGTACGCACCCTCGTCGACGATGATCAGCGTCCGCTCGAACTGGCCCATGTTCTCGGTGTTGATCCGGAAGTACGCCTGCAGCGGGATCTCCACGTGCACGCCCTTCGGCACGTAGATGAACGAGCCGCCGGACCACACGGAGGTGTTCAGCGCGGCGAACTTGTTGTCGCCGACCGGGATCACCGTGCCGAAGTACTCCTTGAACAGGTCCTCGTGCTCCTTGAGGGCGGTGTCGGTGTCGAGGAAGACGACACCCTGCTCCTCCAGGTCCTCGCGGATCTTGTGGTAGACCACCTCGGACTCGTACTGGGCGGCGACACCGGCGACCAGGCGCTGCTTCTCCGCCTCCGGGATGCCCAGCTTGTCGTAGGTGTTCTTGATGTCCTCGGGCAGGTCCTCCCAGCTGGCGGCCTGCTTCTCGGTGGAGCGCACGAAGTACTTGATGTTGTCGAAGTCGATCCCCGTGAGGTCGGCGCCCCAGGCCGGCATCGGCTTGCGCTCGAACAGCCGCAGACCCTTCAGGCGCAGGTCGAGCATCCAGGCCGGTTCGTTCTTCTTGGCCGAGATGTCCCGCACCACCGCCTCGTTGAGGCCGCGCTGGGCCGAGGCCCCGGCGACGTCCGGGTCGGCCCAGCCGTACTCGTAGTTACCCAGGGCGGCGAGCTGCTCCTCCTGGGTCAGTGGCTGGACGATCTGCTCGGTCATCTATCTGTCCTCACAGTGGTGACGGTCTTACCGGACTGGGCGTACGGCGGCCCGGGAATGTGCGTGGTGCACACCCCGTCGCCGTGCGCGATGGTGGCCAGGCGTTGCACGTGGGTACCGACCAGGCGGGAGATCACCGTGGTCTCGGCCTCGCACAACTGGGGGAACTCGGCGGCCACGTGCGCCACCGGGCAGTGATGCTGGCAGAGCTGGCCGCCGGAGGCGATCGTGGAGGCACTGGCAGCGTATCCCTCCGCCGTCAGCGCCGCGGCGAGTGCCTCCGCACGGGCCATCGGATCGTCGCCGGCGTCGGCCAGGGCGGCGCGACAACGCGCCTCCAGGGCGGCCACCTGCTCGGCGGCGAACTTCTCCACCGCACGCGAGCCGCCGGTACGCGCGATCCAGCGCAGCGCGGCGGTGGCCATGTTGTCGTAGTGGTGGGTGCCACACCGGCTTCGGGCGGCGTCGGTGAGCAGGAACACCTTCGCCGGTCGGCCCCGCCCACGGTGACCGCGTACGGTCTGTTCGCGGGCCACCACATCACCGTCGGCGAGCATCGCGTCCAGGTGGCGGCGGATCGCCGCCGGGCTGAGCCCGAGCGCGTCGCCCAACTGGGCGGCGGTGGCGGCACGCCGCTCCAACAGCAGCAGGGTGACCCGATCACGGGTCGACGGCTCCCCGGCCGAGACCGGGATGCCGGCCTGGGCCTGCGGAGCAGGCGGAACGTCGGCGCGGGGCAGCGACCGGCCGGCGACCGGGTCGGCCGTCGGCTGGTGCCCGGAGAGCCCTGCCGCCTTTTTCACAACGCCCACGTTACGTAAATCAATCAGGGCCCGCAAACGTGACCCCGGTGATCCGAGCCACCACTCGGGCGGAGTCACCCGATCGGCGACAACTACGGTGCGTAGGATTCGCCACGTGAAGCGACCCGTCCGAGACCTGGTCTCCGCCACCCTGCTGCGTCGGCTGACGTTCGCCAACATCGTCGCGAACGTCGTCATCGTCGTCACCGGCGGGGCGGTGCGGCTGACCGCGTCCGGTCTGGGCTGCCCCACCTGGCCCCGGTGCACCGACGAGTCGTACACCACCACCGCCGAGATGGGCGTGCACGGGGTGATCGAGTTCGGCAACCGGCTGCTCACCTTCGTCCTGGTGCTGATCGCCGGCGCCACCCTGCTGGCCGCGCTCGCGCACCGGCCCCGTCGCCGTGGGGTGGTGCCGCTGGCCGTGGCCGTCGTCCTCGGCATCGTGGCGCAGGCGGTGATCGGCGGGATCACCGTCCGCACCCAGTTGCACCCCTCGATCGTGGGCATCCACTTCGTGGTGTCGATGCTGCTGCTGTTGGCCGCGTACGCCCTGTGGCGTCGGGTCGTCGAGCCGGACGGGCGCCTGGTCTCGGTGGTGCCGTCGGCGCTGCGGGCCCTCGTCTGGATCACCGTGGTGGTCAGCGCGGCGGTCGTCCTCGTCGGGGTGGCGGTGACCGGCAGCGGGCCGCACGCCGGTGACGCCGACGCCGTCCGCAACGGCCTGGACCCGCAGACGATCTCCCAGATCCACGCCGACCTGGTGTTCCTGCTCGTCGGGCTGACCGTGGGCCTGTGGCTGGCATTGCGCGCGGTGGGCGCACCGGCGCGGGCGGTGCGCGCCGCGCTGGTCCTGCTCCTGGTCGAGCTGGCTCAGGGAGTGATCGGCTTCGTGCAGTACTTCACGAATCTGCCGGTGCTGCTGGTCGGGCTGCACATGCTCGGTGCCTGCCTGGTCTGGCTGGCCACCCTGGCCGCCCTCTGGTCGACCCGCACCGCCGGACCCGCCCGCTCCGACGCCCCGCCCCCGCACCAACCGACCGACCACGAGGTGGTTGCCGCGGCCCACCCGGCCGGGTGACAGCCGCCTCCCGACCCGCCGGGTGACAGCCGCTCAGCGACCAGCTCGGGACAGGTGGACGCGGATGGCGTCGGCGAGCCGCTCGGCGGCACCGTCGGCATGGCCGAGGAACAGCGAGGGTTCGGTCAGCTCCAGCTCCACCAGCACCGGCGCGCCGTCGGGACCGGGAATCAGGTCGACCCGGGCGTAGAGCAGGCGGTCCGACCCGCCCGGCACCGCCGCGAGGGTCTGCGCCGCGACGGCGAGCTGCGCCGGTTGGGCCGTCCGTGGCGTGATCTCCTCGACCTTGTACAGCGCCTCGACGCCCTCGTCCGGCCCGGTCAGCATCGGGCCCTTGCGGATGGCGTGGCTGTAGGTCAGCCCGGCCGGACCGGCCAGGAAGAGCAGCGCGGTCTCACCGGCCGTGTCGACCTCGCGTAGGTACGGCTGGACCATGGCCACCCGGTCGGCCGCCCCGAGCCGGCGGACGTGCGCCACGGCGAGGTCCCGATGCTCCGGGTCGGCTAGGTCGTAGCGGCCGGTGTCCTGGCTACCGGCGCTCACCGCGGGCTTGATGACGTACTCACCGTGGTCGGCGGGAGGCTGCCACGGCTCGCCGGGCAGCACCCAACCGGTCGGGACGGTGGGCACACCGGCCGCCGCCAGTCGGTCGAGGTAGCGCTTGTCGGTGTTCCACCGCACCACGTCCGCCGGGTTGGCCAGTCGCGGCACCCGGGCGGCCCAGGCGACGAACTCGTCCCGCCGGGACGAGTAGTCCCAGGGCGAGCGGAGCACGGACAGGTCGTAGCGGGCCCAGTCGACGCTCGGGTCGTCCCAGACGACGGCGTCGACGGTGATCCCACGGGCGGCCAGGGGGGCGAGGACGAGACGGTCGTCGTCGTCGAGGTCGGCCAGCTCGGTACAGGTAATGAGAGCGACCCGGGGTCTCCCCCGGGTCGGCTGGTGGTGATCGGTCAATTTATCTCAACGGGCCATCGTACGTCGGGCCATCGAACGCCAGAGGTCGTTGCTCGGGCGCATCTGGTCCATCAGTTCCCGTTCCCAGGCGTTCTCCACGGCGACCCCGGCCTGCGCGCAGGCCGCACGGGCGGTCACGGTGTCCTCGGCGAACTGGTCGCCCCAGGCACCGTCGACCCCCACCAGGACGATGCGGGCACCGCGCTTGCCGACGTACTCGATGACCGCCTTCGCCCCGCCGTGCTCGGCGGCGAACGACTTGATGCCCGCGACCAGCCCGTTGGGGGCCTGCCCGGAGGCGGTCTGATCAGCCGTCAGCGTCGTATCGGAACCATCTGCCATAACGTGAAGCCTAAGCAGACATGCAATCGGACGGGCGAGAACAGGCAAGCTTTTGTGATACCGATTACCTGTAGGTTTAGCCGACAGCGGAACCGTTTCGCCCGTATTTATCAGCATCAAATCGGGTCAATCCGAGTAGCGGAATGCCGACAAACTGGGCGGATCCCGAAAATCCACCATCAGTGGCGTACTGTCGGTTTCCCGACGCGCGCCGTGACGACCGCCGCGCGGTCAGAGCAGAGCGTCCAGCGCCGCGGCGGCGAAGACGATGGTCAGGTAGGTCGTGGACCAGTGGAACAGCCGCATCGGCTTCACCGGCTCGCCCCGCCGCGCCCGACCGGCCAACCGATGTGCCTCGACCAGGAAGATCGCGCCCACCACCAGCGTCGGAACCCCGTAGATCGGGCTCAGCCCCAACGCCCACACGGCCAGCGAGGTCAGCACGGTCAGCCAGGCGAACCCCACGATCTCGGCGTTGACCCGCCGGACGGAGGCGACCACCGGAAGCATCGGAATGCCGGCGCGGGCGTAGTCGTCCTTGTACTTCATCGCCAGCGGGTAGAAGTGCGGCATCTGCCAGAAGAAGACCACCCCGAACAGCGCCCACGCCACCGGTGACAGCGAGCCGGTCACCGCCGCCCAGCCGATCAGCACCGGCGCGGCCCCACAGGCACCGCCCCAGAAGGTGTTCGCCGTCGTGGTGCGCTTGAGCCACAGCGTGTAGACGACGTCGTAGTAGACGATCGCGGCCAGGGTGAGCCCGGCGGCGAGCAGGTTGGTGAAGACCGCCATCAACGCGACCGAGAGCACCGCCAGCACCAGACCGAAGATCAGCGCGTTGCGGGGCGTCACGGTGTGCGCCGGCAGCGGCCGTCGCTTCGTGCGCCGCATCAACTGGTCGATGTCCCGGTCGATGTAGCAGTTCAGCACGCTGGCCGCGCCCGCCGCGAGCGAGCCGCCGACCAGCACCACCGCCACCAGCCACAGCGACGGCAACCCGCCGTGCGCGAGCATCATCGCCGGCACCGTCGTGACCAGCAGCAGCTCCACGATCCGCGGCTTGGTCAGCGTCACGTACGCCGCCACCACCGCCCGCAGGTCGCGGGGACGCACCGGCGTCTCCCCGGCCTCACGCACCGGCGTCTGCCCGGCAGGGGTACTGACGGGGCGCTCGGTGATCATGCTCACGGATTGCCACCTTCCGGCGTCGGGAGGGGAGGTCACGGCGGCCGGACCGACTCGGGTCCACACACCGACCCACACACTACGCGTTGTCGTTTTCGCTGCCCGGGCGACCCGGCAACGGTGCCAGTCGTCACACCGAAGGCTGGCTCCGGGCCGCTGCCAGGCTGAACCGCGCAGCGGCGCCAAAACGTACAGACCAGCATGCTGAGATCCTCGGGCGCATGTTTAGCCGCGCTCGATAGGGTCACCAGTGAGGGTTCCGCCCATCTCGCCGAGGAGCACAAACCATCGTGGCTGCCAACCGACCCGACCACCCCGCACTCGACTGGTCCGACCTCGACCGCCGTGCCGTGGACACCGTCCGCGTGCTGGCCATGGACGCCGTGGAGAAATCCGGCAATGGCCACCCGGGCACCGCGATGAGCCTCGCACCGGCGGCGTACCTGCTGTTCAACCGGGTGATGCGGCACAACCCGGCAGACCCGAACTGGCCCGGCCGGGACCGTTTCGTGCTCTCCGCAGGCCACTCCAGCCTGACGCTGTACATCCAGCTCTTCCTCGCCGGCTACCCGCTGAGCCTGGAGGACCTGAAGTCGCTGCGGCAGTGGGGGTCGCTCACCCCCGGTCACCCCGAGCACGGACACACCCCCGGCGTGGAGACCACCACCGGCCCGCTCGGGCAGGGTCTGGGCAACGCCGTCGGCATGGCCATGGCCGCCCGGCGCGAACGCGGCCTGTTCGACCCGGAGGCCGAGGCCGGCGAGTCCGTCTTCGACCACCACATCTGGTGCATCGCCTCCGACGGTGACATCGAGGAGGGCATCAGCCACGAGGCCAGCGCCCTGGCCGGGCACCAGCAGCTGGGCAACCTCTGCGTGATCTACGACGACAACGAGATCTCGATCGAGGACGACACCCGCATCGCGATGAGCGAGGACGTCGCGGCCCGCTACACCGCGTACGGCTGGCACGTGCAGACGGTCGACTGGCGGCGCGGCGACGCCGAGCAGGGTGACTACCACGAGAACGTCGAGGAGCTGTACCGGGCGCTGCTGGCCGCCAAGGCGGAGACGACCCGTCCGTCGTTCATCGCGCTGCGCACCATCATCGGCTGGCCCGCGCCGAACAAGCAGAACACCGGCAAGATCCACGGCTCGGCGCTCGGCGCCGACGAGGTGGCCGCCACCAAGGAGGTCCTCGGCTTCGACCCGGCCGGGTCGTTCGAGGTCAGCGAGGAGGTGCTCGGCCACACCCGGCTGGCGCTGCGTCGTGGCGAGGCCGCCCAGCAGGAGTGGACGGCCGCCTTCGACTCGTGGTCGGCGGAGAACCCGGAGCGTCGCGGTCTCTACGACCGGCTGGTCAACCGGACGCTGCCCGAGGGCTGGGCCGACGCCCTGCCGGAGTTCCCCGCCGACGCCAAGGGTGTCGCCACCCGGGCCGCCTCCGGCAAGGTGCTGGCCGCGCTGGCCCCGGTGCTGCCCGAACTGTGGGGCGGCTCCGCCGACCTGGCCGAGAGCAACAACACCACGATGAAGGGCGAGCCCTCCTTCGTCCCCAGCCAGTACGCCACCAAGGAGTTCCCGGGCCACGAGTACGGCCGGACCCTGCACTTCGGCATCCGCGAGCACGCCATGGGCGCGATCCTCAACGGCATCGCGCTGCACGGCGGCACCCGGCCCTACGGCGGCACCTTCCTGGTCTTCAGCGACTACATGCGGCCCTCTGTCCGGTTGGCCGCGTTGATGAAGCTGCCGGTGGTCTACGTCTGGACGCACGACTCCATCGGCCTCGGCGAGGACGGCCCGACCCACCAGCCGGTGGAGCACCTGACCGCGCTGCGGGCCATTCCCGGCCTGGACGTGGTCCGCCCGGCCGACGCCAACGAGACCGCCTGGGCCTGGCGGCAGGCCCTGGAGCACACCGACCGGCCGACCGCGTTGGCGTTGAGCCGGCAGGCGCTGCCGACGCTGGACCGCTCGCAGCTGGCCAGCGCGGAAGGGGTCGCCAAGGGTGGTTACGTGCTGGCCGAGGCGTCCAACGGCAAGCCCGAGGTGATCATCATCGGGACCGGCTCCGAGGTGCAGCTCTGCCTCACCGCCCGGGAGCGGCTGGAGGCCGAGGGTACCCCCACCCGGGTGGTGTCGATGCCCTGCCAGGAGTGGTTCTTCGAGCAGGACGAGGCGTACCGGGAGTCGGTGCTCCCGCGCGGGGTAAAGGCCCGGGTGAGCGTGGAGGCGGGCATCGCCATGTCCTGGCGCGGCATCGTCGGTGACTGCGGCGAGAGCGTCAGCCTGGAGCACTACGGCGCAAGCGCCCCGCACTCCGTGCTCTTCGAGCAGTTCGGCTTCACCCCGGACCGGATCGTCGCCGCCGCGCACGCGGCGCAGACCCGGGCCGGCGACATCACCGGTTTCACGACCGGCAACTAAGGAGGCGTTGGCGCACATGACGACCGACAGGCTGGGTGAGCTGACCGCCGCGGGAGTGGCGGTCTGGCTCGACGATCTTTCCCGGGTACGACTCAGCTCCGGCGGGCTGGACCAGCTGCGCCGGGAGAAGCACGTGGCCGGGGTGACCACCAACCCGACGATCTTCGCCAAGGCGTTGAGCGACGCCGACGAGTACGACTGGCAGCTGCGGGACCTGGCCGCCCGGGGCATCGACGTCGAAGAGGCCGTCCGCATGCTCACCACGTACGACGTGCGGTGGGCCTGCGACGTGATGCGCCCGTCGTACGACGCCAGCGCGGGTGTCGACGGCCGGGTCTCCATCGAGGTGGACCCGCGACTGGCCCACGACTCGCACCGCACCGTGGCCGAGGCCCGGGCGTTGTGGTGGCTGGTCGACCGGCCGAACCTGTTCATCAAGATCCCGGCGACCGAGGCCGGCCTGCCGGCGATCACCGCGGCACTGGCCGAAGGGATCAGCGTCAACGTCACGCTCATCTTCGGCCTGGACCGCTACTCCCAGGTGATGGAGGCGTTCCTGGCCGGCATGGAGCAGGCGAAGGCGAACGGCCACGACCTGAGCACGATCGGCTCGGTGGCCTCGTTCTTCGTCTCCCGGGTCGACACCGAGGTCGACGCCCGGCTGGAGAAGATCGGCTCCAGCGAGGCCAAGGCGCTGCGGGGCAAGGCCGCGGTGGCCAACGCCCGGTTGGCGTACGAGCGCTACAGCGAGGTCTTCTCCTCCGACCGGTGGCGGGCGCTGGCCGACGCCGGGGCGCACCCGCAGCGTCCCCTGTGGGCCTCCACCTCGACCAAGAATCCCGACTACCGGGACGTCATCTACGTCGAGGAGCTGATCGCGCCCGGCACGGTCAACACCATGCCGGAGTCGGTCGTGCACGCGTACGCCGACCACGGCGAGACCCACCCGGACACCGTCACCGGCGCGTACGACGACGCCCGTGCGGTGTTCGGCGCGCTGGAGTCGGTGGGCGTGGATCTGACCGACGTGATCGCCACGTTGGAACGCGAGGGTGTGGAGAAGTTCGAGGCCAGCTGGCAGGAGCTGCTCGACGGCGTCGGTAAGTCGCTGTCCGCCGCCGGCCAGGGCCGCAGCCACCCCACGGACGCCGCCCGGGACAACGCCGACGCCGCCGCGCGTGCCGGAGGCAATGCGTGACGGTGCCGTCCGGCAACACCCACGCCGCCACCTGCTTCGGGTGGCGGCGTGGGTCGGCGGTGGTACCGCGACGGTTCGACGGTGGGTAGCTTTCCCAGACAACCGGTACGGTCGACGTTGATCTACCGGTGCCCGGAAACCCGTACTCCTGGCTGAGGAGTCGCTGGCGGTGACCGGCGGCGTGGCCGGTCGAGCCGCCCGCTGCCGCACCGGCAGCCGGCCGAGCGGTCAGCGGACCCTGCACGGCCATCCGGCGCGATGGGTCGCCAGGGGTGTGACGATGGACGACGTGGACGAGCGGAGCGAGGAGGCAGCGTGAACCCGCTGCGCGACCCGCAGGACCGGCGACTGCCCCGGATCCCGGAGCCGTGCGCTCTGGTGATCTTCGGGGTGACCGGTGACCTGGCCCAGAAGAAACTGCTACCCGCGGTCTACGACCTGGCCAACCGGGGGCTGCTGCCGCCCGGCTTCGTGGTCGTCGGGTTCGCGCGGCGGGACTGGTGCGACGGCGACTTCGCCTCGCTGGCCCGGGATGCGGCCAAGAGCCACTCCCGGACACCGTGGCGGGAGGAGGTGTGGTCGCGTCTCGAACACAACATCAAGTTCGTCGGTGGGTCGTTCGACGACGACACCGCCTTCGACAACCTGGCGCGCTGCCTGGAGGGTCTGCGCGACAGCCACGGCATCCACGGCAACGCGGCCTTCTACTTCTCCATCCCACCGGCGGCGTTCCCGGTGGTGCTCAAGCAGCTGGCCCGCACCGGCATGGCCGACAACGAGAAGTGTGGCGGCTGGCGCCGGGTGGTGGTGGAGAAGCCGTTCGGCCACGACCTGCCCTCGGCCAAGGCACTCAACGACCTGGTCGACGACGTCTTCACCCGGCAGGACGTCTTCCGCATCGACCACTACCTGGGCAAGGAGACGGTCCAGAACATCCTCGCCCTGCGCTTCGCCAACAGCCTCTTCGAGCCACTGTGGAACTCGCAGTACGTCGACTCGGTGCAGATCACCATGGCCGAGGACGTCGGCATCGGCAGCCGCGCCGGCTTCTACGACTCGGTCGGCACCGCCCGCGACGTGTTGCAGAACCACCTGCTGCAACTGCTCGCCCTGGTGGCGATGGAGGAGCCGACCAGCTTCGACGCCGACGAGATCCGGGCCGAGAAGCTCAAGGTACTCAAGGCGATCACGCTGCCGAAGGACGTCAGCACCGGCACGGTACGCGGTCAGTACCTACCGGGCTGGGTCGGCGGGCAGCGGGCCCGGGGATATCTGGAGGAGGACGGCGTCCCGCCGACGTCGACCACCGAGACGTACGTGGCGGTGCGGCTCGGCATCCAGAACCGCCGGTGGGCGGAGGTGCCGTTCTACATCCGCGCCGGTAAGCGGCTGCCCCGCCGGGTCACCGAGGTCGCGGTGATGTTCAAGCAGGCGCCGCACCTGCCGTTCACCGCGGCCGACATGGAGATGCTCGGCAACAACCAGCTGGTGATCCGGGTCCAGCCGGACGAGGGCGTGGTGCTCAAGTTCGGTTCGAAGGTGCCCGGCACCACGATGGAGGTCCGCGACATCGCGATGGACTTCCAGTACGGCGAGGCGTTCACCGAGTCCAGCCCGGAGGCGTACGAGCGGTTGGTGCTGGACGTGCTGATCGGCGACCGGACGCTGTTCCCGGACGCCGCCGAGGTCGAGCAGAGCTGGGCCGTGGTGGACCCGCTGGAGCACGCCTGGGAGGGCACGAAGCCGGAACCCTACCGGTCCGGTGAGTGGGGCCCACGGGCCGCCGACGAGATGCTGGCCCGTGAGGGCCGGGCCTGGCGGCGGGCGTGAGCGAGCGGGGCGGGCGAACCATGGCGTTCGGTGACGCGGCGCGGGGTGCGCGCGGCGAGGCGGCGACGCACGGCGAGCGAAGCAGGAGGCTGCGGTGATCGGACTGTGGGACACCACCGGCAACGAGGTGGTCAAGGCGCTCGCCGCGGAACGGCGCAGCGCGGGCGGGGTGGCCAGCGGCATGGCGCTGACCCTGATCGTGGTGGTGGACGAGAAGCGGGTCCGCGACGCTGAGGCGGCGGCCACCATCGCCGCCGCCGCGCACCCGTGCCGGCTGTTGGTGGTGGTCCGCTCGGACGTGGACCGGGACCGCAACCGACTCGACGCCGAGATCGTGGTCGGCGGGCGCCTCGGACCCTGCGAGGCGGTGGTGATGCGGATGTACGGGCGGCTGGCCCTGCACGCCGAGTCCGTGGTGATGCCGCTGCTGGTGCCGGACGTGCCGGTGGTCACCTGGTGGCACGGTGAGCCGCCGGAGGAGATCGCCACCGACTACCTCGGTGTGGTCGCCGACCGGCGCATCACCGACTCGGCGCAGGCCGCCGACCCGATCGCGGCGCTGCGGCAGCGCGCCCGCGACTACTTCTCCGGCGACACCGACCTCGCGTGGACCAGGATCACGCCGTGGCGCACCCTGGTGGCCGGTGCCTTCGACACCACCGACGCGCAGCTGACCGAGGCGACGGTGGTCGCACCGCCGAGTGACCCGACCGCCGCGCTGATGCGGGGCTGGCTGCGCAGCCGGCTCGGCATCAAGCCACGCTGGGAGCGCACCCGTGACTTCCCCCGGATGCGGGAGGTCCAGCTGCGCTGCGCCAACGGTGACGAGTTGACGCTGACCCGTGAGGACAGCGTGGCCACGTTCCGGCGTACCGGCCAGGAGGACCGCATCCTGCCGCTGGTGCGTCGGCCGCTCGGCGACGAACTGGCCGAGGAGCTGCGCCGACTCGGTACCGACCAGGTGTACGCCGAGGCCCTGGGCGCCTTCGCCGGGTTGACCAACCTGGACCGGCGGCCCAGCCAGCGGGTGCACGTGTGGAAGGACCCGGCCACCGCCCAGCGCGCCGAGGCCGGCGTCACCGCACACTCCTCGACGAACAACGCCGGTTCCTGACCCCTCAGGTTGGCACGACACCGACCGCGACGCGGTCCCGGAAGGACACCATGAGTGAGGCGAGTGTCGCCGTCCACGCCGACGCCGACCTGCTGGCGCAGGCGGTCGCGGCCCGACTGGTGGTGCGGCTGCTCGACGCCCAGGCCGAACGCGGCCAGGCGTCGGTGGTACTCACCGGCGGTCGGATCGCCGCCGCGGTCTACCGTGCGGTGGGCGCGTTGCCCGCCCGGGACGCGGTCGACTGGTCCCGGGTCGACTTCTGGTGGGGCGACGAACGGTTCCTACCGGCTGGCGATCCGGAGCGCAACGAGACCCAGGCCCGCGCGGCGCTGCTCGACGCGCTGCCGGTGGACCCGGACCGGGTCCACGCCATGCCGGCCTCGGACGGCGGCGCCGACCCGGAGGAGGCCGCCGCCCGGTACGCGGCCGAACTCGCCCGTGCGGCCCGCCCCGGCACCGCTGTGCTGCCCCACTTCGACGTGCTGATGCTCGGCGTCGGCGAGGACGGGCACGTCGCCTCGGTCTTCCCCGAGCATCCGGTGCACTACGACAACCGACCGGTCAGCGCGGTGCGGGGCAGCCCGAAGCCACCGCCGGTACGCATCACGCTGACCCTCCCGGCGATCAACACCGCCGAGGAGGTGTGGCTGGTGGCCGGTGGCAGCGACAAGGCTCACGCGGTCGGCATGGCGCTGGCCGGCGCCGGGCCGGTGCAGGTGCCGGCGGCCGGTGTGCAGGGCACCGGGCGTACCCTCTGGCTGCTGGACCGTGCCGCGGCGGCCGACGTGCCGGCCCGTTTCCGCAGCCTGCGCTGAGCCGGGCGCGCCTGACGCGGGGGCGCGCCGGACGCCCGCCACCGCCGCACCACCGTGACCGACGCCCGGGTCCATCGCGGACCCGGGCGGTCCCGTGCCGCCGGTTGTGGCTGGTCGGCGCGGGTTCGCCGAACTGGTACCAGCGACTGTCGCCTAGCTGGTCTGGCTCTCACCAGTTCCGGGGCCGAAGACTGTGCTCACCGGCAGAAGGTGAGCCTCGCTCGTCCATGCTCGCCGGGACTTCTGGTTGCCACGCGGCGGTGCAGGTTCGGGAGGGGCCACGGTGAAGGAACTGTTGCTGATCGGTGCCGGCTACATGGGTACTCCCTACCTGACGGCCGCCCGACGCCTCGGGGTACGCGTCACCGTGGTCGAGTCGGCACTGCACCGCGACCGGCTCACTCCGCAGGCGGACCGCTTCATCCTCACCGAGGGCACCGCCGAGGAGGACTGGGCGGCAGCGGCCACCGCCGCCGCCTACTCGTGCGAACCGGACGGCGTGCTCGGCTTCGCCGAACCGCAGGTGATCGCCGCCGCCCTGGTCCAGGACGCGCTGGATGTACCCGGCCCGTCGTTGCACGCCGCCGTCATCTCGCGGAACAAGGCGCTGCAACGGGGCTGTTTCGCCACCGCTGGGCTGTGCCAACCGAAGTTCCTGATCGTCCCGGACGTGGAGTCGGGGGTCAGCTGGGCGCGGGGGCGTTACCCGGTGATCGTCAAGCCGCTGCACAGCAGTGGTAGCGCCGGTGTCGTCCAGGTGGTGGACGAGCCGACGCTCGTCGCCCTGCTCCAGTCCCGGTTGCCTCAGGAGAAGGTGCTGCTGGAGGAGTTCCTCGTCGGCGCGGAGTACAGCTGGGAGGCGCTGGTCCGCGGCGGCGAGGTGATCTTCGGCAACGTCACCGCGAAGGAGACGACCGGCCCGCCGGACTTCGTCGAGCTGGCGCACGTCGGTAGTCCCCGGATGTCCGGTGCGGACATGTTCACCATCGACAGCCTGGGCCGCGGTGTGGTGGCGGCGATGCGGATGCAGACCGGCATCGTGCACCTGGAGTTCCGGATGACCGCGGACGGCCCGGCGATCGTCGAGGTCGCGGTCCGTACGCCAGGCGACTACATCATGGACGTCCTCGCCCTCACCCACCGGTTCGACCCGTACGCCGCACTGATCGCCATGGCGCTGGACCTGCCGGTCACCCTGCCCGCGACGACGACCCCCGGCGCGCACGGTGCCAGTTGGTTCCCGCAGTTCCCCGCCGGTCGCGTGGCACGCGTCCACGGCCTGGACGCGCTGCGGGCCCAGCCGTGGGTGGCCGACGTCAAGCTCAAGGTGCAGGCCGGCGACACGATCGCGCCGTACTCCTCGTCGGCGCAGCGGGTGGGGCACGTCCTGTTCCAGGCTCCCGACCTCGACGAGTTGGCCGCCGCGATGGAGCTGGCCCGCAGCACGCTCACCGTGGAACTCGCCGACGAGCCGTCCGCCGCGACCAGCTCGTCGGCCTCCCTGTCCGCCAACTCCGGCTAGCGGAACGCGGTCGTCCCGGGGCTACGGCCCGTTCGATTCCGTTTCGTGCCGCCCGGGTGCGGCCAAGGGAGACAGAGACACCTCATGCAAGGCGACCTTCAACCGGTCATCGTCGGCTACGGACGAGCCGGCCGTGACCTGCACCATCGCGCGATCCGGCCGCTCCTCGACCCGGACGACACGGTGATCGTCGTGGACCCGCGCCCGGTGCCGAGCCAACCGGGGATCCGGTGGGTGGCGACGCTGGACGAGGCGGCGCAGACCCTGGACGCGATG
Organism: Micromonospora sp. DT48; assembly: GCF_049844495.1. Taxonomy (NCBI): domain Bacteria; kingdom Bacillati; phylum Actinomycetota; class Actinomycetes; order Micromonosporales; family Micromonosporaceae; genus Micromonospora; species Micromonospora sp. DT48. Next base: position 308,464 of record NZ_JBNCLE010000008.1, on the reverse strand, counting down.
TCCGTACCGCTGCGGCGGGCGGTCTTCCACCTGACCACTCCCCCTGCCGAGCACCTGGCCGGAGTGGAGCAACTGGTCGCGCTCGGCGCCCGGCAGGTGATCCTCGAGAAGCCGATCGCCAGCAGTGTGGCGCAGGCCCGCCGGATCGCCGAGCTGTCGACCGAGATCGTCATCATGCCGGTCAGTGTCTGGCTGGAGAGCGCCACCACCGTCGTGGTGGAGCGGGCGGTCGCCGCCGGTGAGGTCGGCCAGGTGACCACGCTGCACATGGAGCAGAGCAAGCCCCGGTTCCGGCGGAACCTGGCGGCGACCGACGCGCACACCACGCCCTTCGACGTCGAACTGCCGCATCAGCTGCTGCTCGCGCTGCACCTGGCCGGAACCGACGCCACCGTCGAGTCCGCCGTCCGGTGGCCGATGTCCTCCTGCGACCAGTACGGACACGTGATGGGTGGCGCGGCGGTCACGCTGACCCACGGCTCGGCGATCACCAGCACCCTGCTGTCCGATCTCACCGCACCGATCCGACGCCGTCGGCTGGTGGTGACCGGGACGCACGGCCAGATCGTGGCCGACTACCCACTCAGCTCCGACGACGACTACGGGCAGGTACGCATCCGTGGTCGCGGCGATCGTCAGATCATCCAGGACCTGCCGCTGTCCCAGTTCCTGAAGGCCGCGTACGACTCGCGGCGCGGTGCCGCCCCACCACCCCGGGGTGATCTCGACCTGCACGTACGCAGCATCGAGCTGTTGGACCTGGCCCGGCGTACCGCGGTGACCGTGCCGCCTCAGGTGACGCTTCCCCAGCTGACGGAGTTCGCATCATGGCAAGGTTGATCATCATCGAGCCGAGGTCGTCCGGCTGTCTGCTCATCGACCGGGCCCGGGAACTCGGCCACGACCCGGTGGTGCTGACCGCCGACCGGGACGAGCGGAGAGTCCCCCGCGAGCGGTTGGCCGCGGCGAGCGAGGTGCGGATCGTCGACACCAACGACGACGCGACCGTGCTCGACCTGCTCAAGACGTTGCACGAGGCCACGCCGCTGGGTGCCGTGCTGCCCGGCTTCGAGCACTACGTCCCCGTCGCCGCCCGGGCGGCGGCCGACCTGGGTCTGCCGGGGATCGACCCGGACGCGGCGATGCGGCTGCACTACAAGCACCTGATGCGCCAGGCGGTCACCGACGCGGCCGTGGACCAGCCCGCCGCCGTGCTGGTCACCGAACCGAACGAGGTCGAGGCCGCGGTCACGAAGGTCGGTCTGCCCTGCGTGGTGAAGCCGGTCAACCAGTCCGGCAGCATGTTGGTCCGCCGGGTCGACACGCTCGACGAGGCGGTCCTCGCCGTCGACCGCATCCGCGACCCGGCGGCCACCTACCTCGGCCGGCAGACGTTGCCCGTCGCCCTGGTCGAGGAGTACGTGCGGGGGCCCGAGTTCAGCGTCGAGGGTTACGTCCACGACGGCGAGGCGCACGTGCTGTGCATCACCGAGAAGATGCTCGGCCCGGAACCGGAGTTCGTGGAGGCGGGACACGTCCTGCCGGCCGACCTGCCGGCCGGGCTGGCCGCCGAGGTGACCTCCTACGTCCGGCGGGTGGTCGCCGCGCTCGGTCTCGGGCTGGGGCCGTTCCACGCCGAGGTACGGGTGGCCGACCGGGGGCCCCTGCTGATGGAACTCGGGGCGCGGCTGCCGGGCGACCACATCCCCACCCTGCTGTCGCTGGCGCAGGGCGTCGACATGCACGCGATCACCCTGCGGGCGTACCTGGGCGAGCCGGTCGGCGCTGCGACACCCGGCGTCCGCCGACAGACCGCCGGCATCCGCTACTTCCTGCGGCCGGAGATCCGCCGCTTCACGACGATGACCGTCGACCCCCGGCTGGCCGACGATCCTCGGATCACGGAGATCTCCCTGCTGCACTCTCCCGGCGCCGAGGTGCCGGACCCCGGTAGCTCGTCGGGCCGCCTCGGCTTCGTCGTGGCCACCGGCGCGACCTACCAGGAGACGACCGCCCTGCTCGACGCAGTGGACGCGGCGGTCGTCTTCTCATGACCTTCCCAGCCACCGCCCCGTTCAGGAGATGACCGTGTCCCGTCACATTCTCATCCTCAACCGATGGAGCAACGAGTTCGGCGAGTACCACCGCTACGTCGACCACCGGAGCAACCGGGTGGCGTACCTGACCACGCCGGCCGGTCGGGAGCCGCTGGACGAGCAGCTCGCCGAGGCGATCGTCACGCTGCCCGATCTCGGTGACACGGCCGCCGTCACCACCCACGCCAAGGAGTTGGCCACCCGGTACGGACCCTTCGACCACGTCATCGCGCTGTCCGAGTTCGACCTGGAGACGGCGGCGGAGCTGCGGGCCGTCCTCGACGTGCCCGGCAAGACCATGGCCGAGGTGCTCAAGGTCCGCGACAAGCTGGTCATGAAGCAGCACATCGAGCAGGCCGGGCTGCGGGTGCCGGCGTACGGTCCGGCGAACTCCGTCGAGCAGGTCCGGGACCTGGTCCGTCGGGTCGGTCTGCCGATCGTGCTCAAGCCCCGGGCGGGCGCGGACAGCCAGGGCGTCTTCGTCTGCCGTACCGAGGCCGAGTTGGACAGCCTGCTGGCCGACGAGTCGTTCACCGACTACGAGGGCGAACAGTTCGTCGAGGGCGGGCTGTACCAGGTGGACGGGGTGGTCCAGGGTGGCCGGCTGCTGATCGTCCGCAGCTGGCAGTGTCTGGCCGGATGCCTCGACTTCGCCCAGGGCACGCCCTTCGGCTCGGTCGCCAACGACGACGCCGAGTTCGAGCGGCGGGTGGTCTCCTACACCGAACGGGTGCTGGCCGCGTTGGGCATCACCGACGACGTGTTCCATCTGGAGTTCTTCCGCACCGACGCGCCGATCGACGACGACGAGCACGCCGACATGGTCTTCCTGGAGATCGGCGCTCGGGCCGGCGGGGGCCAGGTGCGGTTCGTCTGGCGCGACGTGTACGGCGTCGACCTGATCGACGCCTCGGTCAAGCTGCACATCGGGGCGGAGCTGAAGCTGCCGCAGATGGACCTCGGCACCGTGGCCGGCTACCTGATGATGCCGGAGCCGCCGGTGCGCCCGGCGGTCGTCCACTCGGTCGGCTCGCTGCTGGGTCGGGTGCCCGACCTGTTCGACGAGACGCTGCCGCCGCCCGGCGCGATCCTCAACGGCACCGGTGGGGCCCGCCACACGGCCGGCACGTTCCGGTTCCGGGCACCCACCGCCGACCGGGTCAAGCAGGCCATCTCCCAGGCCGCCGAGCTGTACGAGCTGTCCTGGTCACCGGCGCAGGCCGAGGACGACACCATCGGAACGCACGGGTGAGCCGGCACCGCGGAGCCGACTCGCTGCTGTCCGACTCCCCGTCGCCGGATCGGTCGCCGAAGGTGGCGGCATCGCTGTGGCGTCACCCCGACTTCCTCCGGCTCTGGGGCGCGCAGACCATCGCGATGCTCGGTTCCCGAGTAACCGAGTTGGCGCTGCCGCTGACCGCGATTCTGCTGCTGGACGCCGGACCGACCAGCCTGGGTCTGCTCAACGTCGCCGAGTACCTTCCCTTCACCCTGGTCACCTTGTTCGCCGGGGTGCTGGCCGACCGTTACCGACGGCGCGGCCTGCTCATCGGCGCCAACGTCGGGCGGGCGCTGATCCTGGCGGTGGTGCCGGTGCTCGCGCTGACCGACCAGCTGTCCATGACCGCCCTCTACGTGGTGGCCTTCCTGGTCGGTGTCCTGACCTCACAGTTCGACGTGGCCTACCAGGCGTACGTGCCAGTGTTGGTGTCACGGGCCCAGCTCGTGGAGGCCAACTCGAAGCTCCAGTCCACCCGCTCCATCGCCGAGACCGGCGGCAAGGGCTTCAGCGGTGTGCTGATCCAGGTGTTCACCGCTCCCGGCGCGATCATCGTCGACTGCCTGACGTATCTGATCTCGGCCGTGTCCCTGCTGTCGATCAAGACCCGGGAGCCGCGTCGCCCGGCCGCGGCCCGAGGCTTCAGCGGCGTGTGGAGCGAGATCGGCGAGGGGCTGCGGGCGACCCTCGGTCACCGCATCCTCCGCGCCGTCCTGCTCCAGGCCGCCTGGTTCAACCTGTTCCACGACGTCGTGCTCGTGCTGTTTCCGCTGTACGGCCTCAAGGACCTGGAGCTGACCCCGGCGCTGCTCGGGTTCATCATCGCCTCGGCCAGCGTCGGCGCCTTCGGCGGCTCGCTGATCGCCGGAGCGCTGGCGCGACGTCTCGGGATCGGCCCGGCGATGGTCGCGGGGGTGCTGACCTCGGCGCTGGGGCTCCTGGTGTTGCCGTTGGCCGCCGGTCCACCGGCGGTGCAGGCGTTGCTGCTCGGCGCGGGGTACGTGATCAGCGGGGTGGGCATCACCATCTTCAACATCCACTCGGTGGCGCTGCGGCAGGCGATCATCCCGAACCGGCTCCTCGGGCGGGTCAGCGGGACGTACCGCTTCGTCGCCTGGGCGGTCATCCCGCTGGGCGGCCTGCTCGCCGGGGCCCTGGCGAACGTCCTGAGCGCCCGAGGCGCCCTGCTCATCGCCGGCATCGGTCTGGTCATCGGGGCCATGGTGTTCGCGCTCACCCCGGCCGGACGGATCGCCGAGGCGCCCGAGGGGCCAGAAGACCTCGACGGCCCCGACGGCCCTGGTGGTCATGGTGGCCCTGGTGGTCATGGTGGCCCTGGTGGTCATGGTGGCCCTGGTGGTCATGGTGGCCCCGACAGCCGTGGCGGCCCGGGGAGCGCGCCGCTGGCCGGTCTCAAGCACTCGGACGAGCCGAGGTAGTCGACGGAGCCGTGGCCCGCCGGGCTGCCGGGCCGCCGGGCTGC